>JALFCH010000050.1 GCA_022771245.1 Rikenellaceae bacterium
GGTCCATATTTCCTCCCTCATCAGTCACATAGCTACGGCTATGCTCCTTCTTCGGGTGAAAATCTGACCTCGAAAATCCAATTCAAATCTGACGCAACTTATTTTTTTCATATTACTAACGGATATATATGCAAAAGCCCGAAATTTTGGAATTCTTCACAAAAATAGCGGCTTCACTTGACCCTGTCAGGATGCGCCGCAATAAACTTTTTCCAACCTCCAGAAGACGATGATCCCCCCAAAGGACTCAACGCATCGTAATAATGGCAGAGGGCAATGGCAAGGGCATCAGTGGCATCCAGATGTTTGGGCTGCAGGTCCATTTTCAATTGCCTCCCCACCATCATCGCAACCTGCTCCTTGGATGCAGCTCCATTGCCTGTGACGGCAATTTTCGCCTTTCTGGGGGCATATTCATAAACAGGAATGCAACGGCGTATGGCTTCTGAAATGATTATGCCCTGCACTCTTCCCAACTTTTGAATCACTTGCGCATCCTTTGCGTAAAATGCTGATTCTATGGACAATTCGTCAGGATGGATGCGGTCCAGAAGCATTGAAAATTCCCTGGCTATGAGGGCCAGTTTGCAGAAATGGTCTTTCTCGGCGCGCAGGTCCACAACACCTGCCTCCACGAGTTCCAACTTGCGCCCGCATACAGAAATGGCCCCGAAGCCAAGCAGGTTGGTTCCGGGGTCTATTCCCATTATGACCTTTTCAGCGTCCTTCATCTAGTCTATTACGTCAAACCCGGTGTATGGACGGAGAGCTTCAGGAATGATGATTTTGCCATCCTTCTGGTTGTTCTCCAACAGGGCTGCCACCACTCTCGGAAGTGCAAGGGAACTGCCGTTGAGAGTGTGTGCAAGTTCCGTTTTGCCATCCTCTGTCCTATAGCGGAGTTTCAGACGGTTTGCCTGATAGGACTCGAAATTGGATACGGAAGATATCTCAAGCCAGCGTCCCTGAGCTGCGGAATACACCTCGAAGTCGTAGGTGATGGCTGATGTGAAGCTCATATCTCCTCCGCAAAGACGCAGGATTCTGTATGGCAGACCAAGGCTCATCACTATGCCTTCCACGTGAGCAATCATCTCATCCAGAGCAGCATAGGAGTTCTCAGGCTTTTCAATGCGCACGATTTCCACCTTGTCGAACTGGTGCAGACGGTTGAGTCCGCGCACATCCTTGCCGTAGGAACCGGCCTCGCGGCGGAAGCAAGGGGTGTAGGCGGTCATCTTCACAGGGAAGTCGTTTGAACCGAGGATTACATCACGGTAGATATTGGTCACCGGGACCTCAGCGGTCGGAACGAGGTAGAAGTTGTCGAGGTTGGCGTGGTACATCTGTCCCTCCTTGTCAGGCAGCTGACCTGTACCGAAACCGGAAGCTTCGTTCACCATCACAGGCGGTTCCACTTCAAGATAGCCTGCCTTGGTGTTGATGTCCAGGAAATAATTGATGAGAGCCCTCTGCAGCCTGGCTCCCTTGCCTTTATAAACAGGGAAACCGGCACCGGTGAGCTTCACTCCAAGGTCGAAGTCGATGATGTCGAGCTTCTTGGCGAGTTCCCAGTGCGGAAGGGCATCCGGTCCGAGATCAGGGATTTCATTGCCCATCTTCACGACCACGTTGTCTTCGGCGGTCTTTCCTGCCGGCACTGCATCGCAAGGCAGGTTCGGAAGCAGTACGAGCAGAGACAAGGTCTCCTCCTGGGCTTTCTGGCCCCTGGCATCGAGTTCTGCAGATTTTGATTTGAGTTCAGCGACCTGAGACTTCACTGCCTCGGCCTCTTCCCTTTTTCCCTCTTTCATCAGGCCGCCGATTTTTGCAGCCAGTTTCTTCTGCTCAGCAAGGCAGGCATCCAGTTCTGTCTGGCAGGCCCTCCTCTCCACGTCGAGAAGGTTGATTTTTTCCACAATCTCCTTTGCGTCGAAATTCTTGACAGCCAATTTCCTGATCACAAAGTCAGGCTGTTCACGAAGCAATTTGAGTGTAAGCATATTTCTATCGTAAATTAATGATTTTCAAACAAAAAGAGGACTGCCACTCCCGGGGAGCGACAATCCTCTGTCTATCAAACGTTCATCCCCAGATTAGTTTTCGAAAGGGATAACCGAGACGTAAGACTTGTTCTCTGCCTTCTTGCAGAATTTTACCTTACCGTCAACGAGGGCGTAGAGAGTGTGATCCCTACCCATTCCGACGTTGAGACCAGGGTTGTGAACCGTACCTCTCTGACGGACGATGATGTTGCCCGCCTTTACAGCCTGATCTCCGAATTTCTTAAGACCGAGTCGTTTGCTTTCTGACTCACGTCCGTTCTTGGAACTACCGACGCCTTTTTTATGTGCCATAACTTAAAACTCCTCTTGATTAAGCGATCTCTTCGATCTGGATTTTTGAAAGATACTGTCTGTGACCGTTGCATTTCTGATAGCCTTTGCGGCGTCTCTTCTTGAACACGAGCACTTTGTCACCTTTGCAGCTGTCGTCAAGTACAGTTGCCTTTACTTTCGCTCCTTCAATGTATGGAGCTCCGACTTTGACATCACCGTCATTGTCGATGAGAAGGACAGTTGCAAACTCTACCTCAGCGCCTTTTTCTGCGGCAAGGCGGTTTACGAAAATCTGTCTGCCAGCCTCAACTTTGAACTGCTGGCCTGCAATTTCTACGATTGCGTACATAAACCTAAACATTTTCGGGACCTTCCTTTCATTTTTACGGAAGACTCCCACGTTTCAGCTGCAAGCGGTCGGACTTGCACCGACTCTTCACGGAGCTTGACAACCCTAAAAATATACCCGGACTTGCTGTCAGTCCTGTCTGATGGACTTACTGCTCGTCCTGAAGCTGAAGATGCTGAACATAGATTGCCTTCATCTTTGCTTTTCTCGCTTTAACTGAAGGCTTTACGAATTCCTTTCTTGCGCGGAGCTCGCGGATTGCGCCAGTTTTCTCGAATTTCCTCTTGAATTTCTTGAGCGCCTTCTCAATGTTCTCGCCTTCTTTTACCGGTACTATAATCATCTGTATATCACCCCCTTTTTCTTTTTGAGCGTGCAAAGGTAAGAAATATATTCGTAAATCAAAACTTTTCTTGGGTTCCTTCCAAAGAAATATTGTCTTTCAGAACATCCCGCCTGAACCAGTATTCAAACAGCGGGTCTATGACCTGAGCCTCGTCCTTGTCACTGAATGTTAGTATCTCTTTCTTCATCAGCGCATCCTTGACCCTTTTGACATTGGCCGAAGAATTCAGGGAATACCTTTCAATGACCTCGGCGGTGCTGAAACGTGTCTCACCTCGCAACACAGCCTTCAGAAAGGACAACTGATAGACAGTGAGGGAATCCACTATCCTTCTGAATCTCGGCACGTTGACAGATATTACGGATTCGATCGCATCGGTGATGATTCTGTTGTTTATATAGCCTATTGCCCTGGCTCCGCAAAAGAATGCCATCATATTGATGTACCACATATTGCCTCGGAAAATCTGATATGGCCTGTGGATAAGTTCCTTCTCTATGACTTTACCGCTGGGACGGAAACCTCCCACTATATGTGCTATCACATCCTGTTCCGAAATTGTGCCCAGAGGCAGATGCACTATGTTGCGGAAGAAGAATTTACGGTATCCGAAGATCCAATGCATAGCGTTGATTCCGGAACCGCAGAAGATGTAACAGAAGCGGCTGTCGCTGCGGAGAGAGGATGATATTGTCTCCATCTGGTGCAGTATCCTCTCTGCATCCGGCAGTTCGAGAATGTTCTGAAATTCGTCTATCACGAAGCAGATTTCGGTATTCCTGGATTTGGATAGGATATACGGGAAATGAAGTACCTTTTCAATATCCTCGTCGGTGACTCCCTCCCTGCAGACTATCCCCTCACCTGTGTTTTCATAGGCCTGTTCATCGAAAGAAATCACTGAATCAGGCAGAAATTCCGCTATTATGCTCTTGTATTCGTAGGGTGAAGAAACGGTTTTGGACAGAATTGCCGAGACGAAACTGGAGAGAAATTCTTCCTTGCGGCGGAAACCGATCATATCCATTTCAGGGACAGATACACTGTGCCCCGATGTAACTAGCGTTGTCAGAGCCCTGCGTATCAATGAAGTCTTGCCCGTCTTGGGGGCATCATAGATGCAGACGTTCTCGTGTGCGGAAATGAGGTTTACAAGTGAATTGCAATCCTGTTCCCTACCTATGAAATGCTTTCCCGAAACGTGGGAGTCAAAAATGAATGCGTCGTCCATACCCATGATTTTGTGGCGGCAAAGATAGCACAAAACATTTTTGTTTTCAAGTAATACGATACAAGATTTTATTTGCCGGGGCGGAGGCAAAGAATTATCTTTGCAGGAGGTATTTCAATTAGGTACATATGCCGTATGGAAAGTATTGACAATAAAAAAGATAGCGTAGAAAGGAGAGGCAAGGGCAGAAAAAGGGTTCTGAAGACAGCTGCTGCGGTTGCCTTATTGTGGGCCGCTTTGCTGATTGCGTTGCAGATTGCACTATCGCCTGCCGTGCTCACCGGAATAGTGGAGAAATTTGCCGCTGAATACATTGAAGCGGACATTGATTTCGAGAGTATAAGTCTGTCTATGTTCAGGAATTTCCCCGACATACGGCTGGAGATGGACAATTGTTCGCTTACCTACCCCCACGACAAGTTCGAAGGAGCAATCGACTCAGGCATAAGATTGCAGCAACTCGGACGGGGAGATAAGGACACCCTTGCCGTATTCCAGCGTTTGACACTTAGGGCAAACCCGTTTTCGCTGATTGCCTGGAAGCTGAAAGTCAGAGAGATACAACTGACAGGGCCACGCATTTTCGCGAACACATATTCCGACGGCAGGTCCAATTGGGAGATTTTTCCTGAGGAAGGTGAGGAAGAGGAAGATGCTGATGAAGGAGATTTCAGTCTCCCGAGGCTTCAATTCGGCAAGGTTGTGATGGACGGCTACCCCACTGTCAGTTACACAAGTGCTCCGGAATGTACTGGAGTAATGCTGAGGATGAAGGCTGCCGGTTTTTCCGGACGGCTGGACAAGGATTTTGCGGAGAAAAAGAATGTTGAGCTGACCGTGGACAGTCTTTTTGCGGCAGGCAGGATAGGCCCGGACACTCTGCTGGCGGGCATAGACAGGTTCAGGCTTGCGGGAGGCCGGAACAGAATGCTGAAGATGGAACTGGATGCAAAGGCTTTTGTGGGGACGGACGAGTTGGGCAGGCTCACTGTGCCTGTGACTATGCGGGGAGAAGTGCAGGTGATGAAAGACAGCATACCTGCATTGGATATAAGAGAACTCAAGGGCAATCTGGCTTGGATTCCATTTGAATTGAAGGGTCAGGTGAAATCCCTGGCTGACAGTCTGGAAATGGACTTGGGGCTGGATGTCAGGAATTTGGAACCGGGATTGTTGATCCGGAATTACGGGGCTCAGCTCATTTCGGAAGATGTCCTGAAATTACGGACGGACGCGGTGTTTGAGGCATCGGTACGAGCCAAGGGGAGTTATGTCTATGCGGACGGGAAGTTGCCTTCGGTTTCAGGCGGTTTCCATATCCCCGAATCATCATTCGCACTCGACGGCACTGACCTGGAGGGCAAGATGGCTCTGGACGGGGTTTTGGACACTGACCTGAAGGGCAGGATAAATGTGGATTTGAAAAAGCTTAGTCTGAATGCCGGAGAGCAGGCTTATGTGAACGGAAGACTGAGACTGGAGGATTTGCTCGGTTCCGACCCAGTTCTGGTGCCGGACATAAGGCTGAACGTAAACCTCGGACAACTCGGGAGATATATGCCCGAAGATTTCAAGATGGAACTCAAAGGCAGTCTGGATGCTGGGGTGAAAGGTCGGGCAAGACTTTCACAATTGGACTTGTACAAATTGCCCAACACCAGTATCAGCGGTTATCTCAAGTCCGACACTCTCTATGTTTCAATGCCTTCCGACAGCATCAATCTATATGCAAGAGGCCTGGATTTCGGTTTGGAAACCCGCAGGGACACTGTCAATTCATACCAGAGCATAAGGTCCAGGATGCTGGAGATTCAGGCCGGGATCGACACTGTGAGTCTGCAATATGGACCTTCCTTGCTTTTCAGGGGCAAGACGATGCAGTTGAGTATGCAGAACGATGCTTCGATACTGAAAGCTTTGGACACCGTGACATTCTGGCCGATGAAGGGAGCATTTTCAGCCAGAAGAATGTCGCTCAGAGACAGCGATTCCACTTCAGTCGCTCTCAGCTCCACATCCAACACATTCAGTATAAGACATCTGAATGGAGACGAGGAGGTGCCTTTGATTTCACTTTCAAGCCGGAACAGGTCCATCAGGCTCAAATCTTCGTCCGGACGTGTGTTCGCAAGGAATCTGAATGTGGGATTCGGAGCGCAGATGAGGACAAAGGAACGAACTCAGAAAATGAAAAGGAGGCTTGACTCGCTGGCCCTTGTTTATCCCGGAGTGCCCCGCGATTCCCTGATTAAGGTGGCTTACAGGAACAACAAATCCAAACGGCCAGTAGAAGATTGGATGAAGGAAAAGGATTTTGAAAAGCACGACCTGAATCTGAAGTTGGGAGGAGAATTGCGCAAATATTTCACGCAGTGGAACTTGAACGGACAGATTGAGGCTGAGAGAGTGAAGATTGTGACTCCGCTGCTGCCTCTTGACAATATCGTGAGCGGAGTGGATGCCTCTTTCAGCAATGACAGGATAGATTTGAAAGGCTTCAAGTTTTCCTCAGGCAGTTCCGAGTTTGATTTCACGGGAAGCATATCAGGTATGAGAAGGGCTCTGCTGGGACGGGGAAGGCTTAAAGTCGATGCCAAACTGGTGGCAGACCGGCTCAATTGCAACGAACTGCTCTCAGCTTATGCTGCCGGACGGAGTTTAGATGTGTCAAAAGTGGAGGATATGGACGATGAAGAGTATGAAGCTGCAATGAAGGCTGCGGAAGACACGACGGAGGCAGGGGATCCGCTGATTGTGGTTCCTTCCAATGTGGAAGCTGACCTGGCAATAGAGGGCTATGATGTAGAGTATGCTAATATGTTCATTGACTGGCTCACCTGCAATGTCAGAATGAAGGAGAGGTGCGTGCAGGTGTACAACACAATGGCGGCGGCAAATTTGGGCAACCTCTTTTTTGAGGGCTATTATGCGACGCCGGACAAGGAGAATATCAGGACCGGTTTCAATTTCAGCCTCGTGGATGTGACTGCGGCCGAGGTGTTCGGAATGGTGCCTCAGATTAAGGAATTGGTGCCTATGCTGAGTTCGTTCGAAGGTCTTCTGGACTGCGACCTGGCCGGAACCGCACGACTGGACACGGCTATGAATGTGGTGATGCCTTCCGTGAAAGGTATTATGAGAATCGGGGGCAAAAACCTGAGTCTGGCCCAGGATAAAGACCTGCGGAAAATCACCAGGTTGTTGCATTTCAGGAACAAGAAAGAGTTGAAGATTGACAAGATGACAGTTGAGGGCCAGATTGCGGATGGCAGACTGGAGATTTTCCCTTTCGATTTGAATATCGACCGCTACGAAATCGCAATGAGCGGTATTCAGAATATGGATATGTCATTCAGGTATAGCATTTCTGTTCTGAAGTCGCCTCTGGTGTTCAAGTTCGGAGTGGATCTCTATGGTTCCGATTTCGACAATTGGAAGTTCAAGATAGGTAAGGCCAAATACAAGAATGCCCGGAGTATTCCTGCATTCAGCGCAACAATAGATCAGGAGAAAGTGAACCTGTCTTATGCAATCAGAAACATTTTCGAGAAGGGAGTGAACGATGCAGTGGAGGTATCCGGTGGTGAAGCCATAAGAAGGAAAAAAGAGCAGATGGGCTATGTGGCCGCCGTGGATATGGAGACTCAGGCTTTGAGCGGGGAGGAGCAGCTGCAAATGGAAGAGAACGCCGCACGGATGGAAGCGGATGGAGATAGTATTGAAGAAGAGGCGGAAGGGGGAAAGGGGCCTACTGTCCTGGAGATTGTCAGCAAGGCCTACCTTGGTGCGGGAGATGGACACTGAATTTTAAGGAATTGCCTATATTGCCTTTACTTCCAGACAGATTGAAGATAATAACTTTTAACGCAAGTCTTTCCAATGAGCTTTAAAGACTTAAGAAACTATAATGAGATGAAAAGACCTATACACCTTCTAACTCAGAAGACTGATGAGTCCCTTATCGGGCAGAGCCACTGGTGGGGTGCCCCAGATTTGCCTGAGGATGTGCCTTATCCTTGCGTAAGGGTGCAGGAGACTATGGATGACGGGCACAACGAAGAATACGATGAGCCGCTTACTTTCCTGTTCCAACTGCGTCTGGAGGACATTGCACACGTGGACACAGGGCTGCCGAAAACCGGAATTCTGCACTTCTTCGCTCCTTTGGACTATCATTTGGGCGAATTGGAATCTCCATTGGACTATCACGAAAAACCGGTGGTGCTCTATACCCCCTGCACCGACAATCTGAAGCCTTATGTTCTCACTTACGAGGACACTGATGAATCAATTTTCCGGCCTGCCGAGCGGATTCTTGTTGACAGGGGTGAGGACATCATATTGTTCGGAACTCCCGTGCACGAAGAGATGGAATGGGCACACGAGGGGGAAATATGCCTGCTGATGCTGGAGGAAAACGAAGAATGGGGTTTGCGTTTCTATGATTGCGGCACCTATTACATCTTCGTCGGAAAGGATTTCTGCAAGGAACTGGAAAAGCAATGCCGGTCGTGTCCGGGACAGAGTGTCCGTATTGAGGCATCCGGGGATATGTTTTTCTTCTGATAATGGTTTCGTAGCCTCGGGTTATCTGAGATTCTTCCGACTGGTGGGGTCTGGTTAAAAATCTGAAAATATTGGAATACTGAAAATTTTCCTTAAATTTGCGGACTCAAAATGTTGCGGGCGTGTTGTAATTGGTAGCCAAGCCAGACTTAGGATCTGGTGCCGTGAGGCGTATGGGTTCGAGTCCCTTCGCCCGCACAAAAAGGTCAGCTTCGGCTGGCCTTTTTGCGTGGGTGAAGGGACTCCGGGTGCTTGGCCCCCGTTTTCATATAGGCCTTGGGGCTCTGCCCCTTTTATCCCCGGCGGCTCCGCCTTCGGTTTTTGCCTATTTCATAGGAAAATACACGGCTCCCGCCGTCGCGCTCGAGCGCGAATTTTCTTCCGCAATACTGTTGCCCGCACAAAAAGGTCAGCTTCGGCTGGCCTTTTTGCGTGGACGAAGGGACTCCGGGTGCGCAGCACCCGAATCTATGCCTAGGGGCTCCGCCCCTATAGTACCCTGCAGCTCCGCCGTCTCCATGTATGGACTCCTGCAGGTTACGAGAAGTCTTCCGATACTCTTCCGGTGCTTTATCTCGTCCATGGCGGCGGTGATACCGATGTTTCATGGCCGGGCGTAGGTGCAGCCGGTCTGATTCTGGATAATCTCATGGCAGAAGGTAAGATGGTGCCGATGGTCGTGGTCATGCCTAACGGTTCGATTGAAATGCCTGACGGCAATATGATGGGCGAGGTACCTGTATTCGCAGAGGATATGGTCAAGAGCATCATCCCGTTCATCGAGGATAATTACCGTGTCCATACAGACCAGGCTAACCGTGCCATGGCAGGTCTTTCCATTCGTAATACGTCCCTAACCAAGCATTATGCCCCCAAAAATCCATGGTGATTTTTATTTCACCATGGATTTTTCAATAAGTTAATTATCAGTGGTTTAGATTTCTGTGTGGATGCTCTGACGGATGTCGTTTGAAGCAGAACCTACGAGGATCTCGATCTTGCCTGGCTCGAGTACCCAGCCGTTGGTCTCGTTGTCCCAGTGTGCAAGCTCGCTTAAAGGGAATTCGAGAGTCACGTTCTTGGTTTCGCCAGCCTTGAGAGCAACTCTTTCGAATGCTTCAAGCTCCTTCTCTGCACGCTCAACCTTTGAATCAAGTCTCTTCACATAAAGCTGTGCCACTTCGTCAGCTTCCATATTGCCGAGGTTCTTGAGGTCGAAGCTTACCTGGATCTTGCCCTTTTTCTGCTTGCATGTAAGTGTGCCGTACTCAAATTCAACGTATGAGAGACCGTGTCCGAATGCGTACATTACAGGAACGTCCTTAGTGTCATACCATCTGTAGCCTACGAGGATACCTTCTCTGTACTCTGATACAGGATCAGGGAGGCTTGCGATGTACTCCTGGATCTGCTCGCGGGTATAACCGGTAGCGTCGAGGCGGTACATGAGGGTGAAAAGGTCTTCGCCTGAGCCTTCGCCAGGGAAGCTGCCAGTTGCGTATGCAGGTGAATCCTCAAGCTTGAGAGGGAATGTGAAAGGAAGTTTTCCTGAAGGTGCGATGTCGCCGAAGAGGACTTCAGCAAGTGCTGTACCGCCTTCAAGACCGTTCCACCATCCCTGTACGATCGCAGGAGAATATGGCTCAAGGTAACGGAGGTCTGTAGGGCCGCCTGATATCAGTACTGTAGCAACATTAGGGTTAGCCTCGTAGAGGGCCTTGATCACCTCGTTCTGTCCGCATGGGAGATCGATGTTCTTTCTGTCGCTTCCCTCAGTCTCGATAGACTTGTTGGTACCGCCGAAGAAGATCACCATGTCAGCGTCCTTTGCGAGAGCAACTGCATCAGCAAGGAGTGCAGGATCTGCAGGCTCGTCGATAGAATTTGCAACGAGTGGATTGACAGGACCTGCCGAAGGTCTTCCCCAACCCATTCTCATCTGGTAGTTCTTGTAACCAGGTGCGTATACGACCTCGACGCCAGCCTTTTCAGCTCTTGCCTGAATACCTTCGAGAGGGCTGATTTCATAGAGAGTCTTCACGCCTGCTCCGATACCGCCGGCAGCTGTAGAGAGGACTGCGTTCTGACCGATTACAGCAATCTTCTTCACATCTTTTGAGATAGGGAGATTGCCTGCCTCGTTCTTGAGGAGGACGATAGACTTCTGTGCGATTTCGTATGCGATCTTCTGGGTCTCAGGCTGAGATGTCATTATTGTGTTTGCTACATCCTCAGGAACCGGATCGATAGCGAAACGAAGACGAAGGATTTCGCGGACCTTTTCGTCAACTACAGCCTCGTCAAGAGCGCCGTTTCTTACTGAGTCGATGAGTGCCTGCCCGAAATAGTTGTCACCTGTCATCTGTACGCAGAGTCCACCGAGAGCCGCACCCATTGTGCTGTGGGTTCCGCCCCAGTCTGAAACTGTCATACCCTTGAATCCCCACTCGTCGCGGAGGATCTCGTTATTGAGGTGTGCATTCTCAGAGCAGTAGAATCCGTTTACCTTGTTGTATGCAGGCATAACGCACATTGCACCACCTTCCTTGATGGCAGCTTCAAAAGGCTTTAGGTAGATCTCGCGCATTGTACGCTCGTCAGCGATCACGTCAACGCTTCCGCGGTCAGTCTCCTGGTTGTTGAGGGCGTAGTGCTTGAGGCAGACTGCTGTACCGGCGTCCTGTGAACCCTTTGTGTATTCGACAGAAAGTCTTGCACTGAGAACAGGGTCCTCGCTGAGGTACTCGTATGTACGTCCGCCTACAGGAAGACGCTGGATGTTGATTGCAGGACCGAGGATGATGTCCTTTCCTCTGAGACGTCCTTCCTTACCCATCGCCCATCCGTTCTTGTAGGCCATCTCCTTTGACCATGTAGCTGCTAGTGCAGAACCGGTAGGGAAATAGGTCGCTGAGTCGAGGGTCCATCCGAGAGAGCGGAATCCGTCGCCGTTCTCCTCTCTGATACCGAAAGGTCCGTCTGTGTACTTGATGTCCTGGATTCCGAGGCGTGGAACTCCCTCTGAAGACATGTTTGTCTTGCTATGGAGCATCTCCACCTTCTCCTCAAGAGTCATCTGTGCGATGATTTTGTTGATCTTCTTGTCATTGACAGTAAGTCTGTCCTGAGGAGACAGACTTGCGCAGCCTGCAGCCAAAATAAGCAGTGCCGCAGAATAAAGATACTTTTTCATAAAAATGCAGTTAGTGATTAATTTGATTCTCAAATATACATCCGTTTGCGGACTATATCAAGCCGATGAACAAATTTGAAACATATATGAACGCACACATAAAAATTCATTTTCATAATTGATTAAATTTGTACCTGTGTCATCGTGAAATATGAAATTCACATAAATACAATAACATCATGAAAAGAATCTTTCTGCCATTGTTCCTTCTGGTCCTGGCTTCATGTTCCGGTCCGAAATGGAGCGAAATCTCAACAGATGACGGTTTTAATGTCATCACTCAAAAGAAGGGACAGACCCTTGGGTATTCGTCGGCCTCCGGAGTCGCTATCCTCGAGGACAAAGGCTATGCCTTCAAGGACATGAATCGAAACGGTGTGCTGGATCCGTATGAAGACTGGCGCCTGCCGGCTGCGGAACGAGCAGCCGATCTAGCCCAGAGGCTCTCGATAGAAGAGATTGCCGGTATGATGCTTTACAGCTCGCACCAGTCGGTGCCATCGCGCGGTGGAATGTTCGGTGGCGCAAAGTACAACGGTAAGTCGTATGACGAGAGCGGCGCAACTGCATCCGACCTTTCTGATGCACAGAAGAAGTTCCTGACAGAGGATAATCTCAGAGCGGTTCTCGTGACTACAGTCGAGTCACCTGCTGTCGCTGCTCAGTGGAACAACAACATGCAGGCTCTCGTTGAAGGTATAGGACATGGTGTTCCTGTGAACACATCTTCAGACCCTCGCCATGAGACATCGGCTACAGCGGAGTATAACTACGGTGCCGGCGGAGAGATTTCGCACTGGCCAACGTCTCTTGGACTTGCAGCGACATTCGACCCTGCTCTCGTTGAGGAGTTCGGAAGAATCGCAGCTGAGGAATATAGGGCACTTGGTATTGTGACGGCGCTTTCACCACAGATCGACCTTGCCACTGAGCCGCGTTGGACTCGTTTCTATGGTACATTTGGTGAGAGCCCGGAACTTGACACAGATATGGCTCGTGCATATGTGGACGGTTTCCAGACCAGTACAGGAAAGGACGAGATTGCAAACGGATGGGGTTACAAGAGTGTGAACGCAATGGTGAAGCATTGGCCGAGCGGCGGACCTGAGGAAGGTGGTCGTGATGCCCATTATAATTATGGTAAGTATGCCGTATACCCTGGCGGAGCATTCGAAACCCATCTCAAGCCGTTCACTGAAGGAGCATTCAAGCTCAACGGCGCCACAGGCATGGCATCGGCCGTAATGCCTTACTATACTATCTCTACAGGTGTCGACCCATCAGGCAAGAACGTAGGCAACAGTTTCAGCAAGTACATCATCACTGACCTCCTCCGTGAGAAGTATGGCTATGACGGTGTTGTCTGCACAGACTGGAACATCACATATGACAACGCCGGAATCGACAAGTTCGACGGAAAGTGCTGGGGTGTAGAAGAACTTACTGTTTCACAGAGACATTATGAGTGTCTTAAGGCTGGAGTGGACCAGTTCGGTGGAAACAATGACAAGGGGCCGGTTCTTGAGGCATACGAGATGTGGGTGGAAGAGTTCGGTCAGGAGTCTGCGGATGAACGTTTCAGAGAGTCAGCAAGGCGTCTTCTCATGAACTCTTTCCGTACAGGTCTCTTCGAGAATCCTTACCTTGATCCTGACGTATCAGCAGAGACCGTCGGTAAGCCTGAGTTCATGGAGAAGGGATATCAGGCGCAGCTGAAGTCTGTCGTGATGGTCAAGAACTCTGACAGCGTTCTCCCAATGAAGTCTGCTAAGGTAAAGCCGAAGGTATATGTCCCACAGAGATATTTCCCTCAGATGGTGAATTTCTTCGGAATGGTAACTCCGGAAAGATGGGAGGATGCCTTCGCTGCAGACCTTCTGGAGAAGTATTATGAACCTGTCTCAGACCCGTCAGAAGCTGATTTCGCCATTGTTGTCATCGACGCTCCGACATCCGGCAACGGATGGAGCGCAGATGACGTCTCGAAAGGCGGCAACGGATATGTTCCGATAAGCCTTCAGTACAATGACTACACAGCTGACCATGGCCGCGAAGTATCCATAGCAGGCGGAGACCGCCTTGAAGGCTTTACAAACAGGTCATACAGAGGCAAATCCGTAAAGACCGCGAATAAGGCCGACCTCAAGACCGTCATTGATACAAAGGCGGCGATGGGGGACAAGCCGGTCATCACTGTCGTGAATGCCGGCAAACCTTTCGTGCCTGAATTCGAACCGTACTCTGACGCCATTCTCGTAAGCTTCGGATGTCAGAACCAGGCTCTCCTTGATCTGATAAGCGGAGCAGCAGAGCCTTCAGCCCTCCTTCCTATGCAGATTCCTGCCGACATGAAGACAGTAGAACTGCAGAAGGAAGACGTTCCGTTCGACATGGAATGCTATGTCGACTCGGAAGGCAACGCCTACGACTTCGCCTTCGGACTAAATTGGTCCGGCCGCATAGATGACGCCAGAGTGAAGAAATATCGCAAATGATATGGGCGAGGTGCAGCCTCACCTCGCCCTTTTAATTTCACATATTGCCTGGCGCAATGCTCTCTTAATTTAAACGGTTTCTTAAAGTGCAGGGTAGATATATTTCCAGATGAGATTGAGTTCGGCCTGCATATCCTGGATGTGTGCTGTGGTCACTACTACGGCATTCTTTTCAGGAATGACAAGGATGTACTGACCGTTTGCACCGTCTGCCCGGAATGAGTTGTACCTGCTCCTCCACATCTGATAGCCATAGCCCTGAAGCCAGTCGCTTGTCTTAGCGATTTTCCTGAGTTTGTCTGCATCGTCTGAATTCATACCGGCAGGAACGCAAGACACCTGTGCCGATGAAGCAGATTCAATCCATTCGGCAGGAACGACCTGGCAGCCGTTGAACTGACCTTTCTGGAGGAGCATCAGACCCATCTTGGCCAGATCTTCCGTCTTGAGGAAAAGCCCCCATCCACCGGTGTTGATGCCTTCGTGAGACTCGATCCAGCTTACATTGTTGATTCCCAAAGGTCTGAAAAGGCGTGGGTAAAGATAGTCGACGAGCTTTTCGCCTGTCCTCTTCTGTACGATTGCAGAAAGAACGTATGTTCCCAGGCTGTTGTAGCAGAACAATGTACCTGGCTTATGTGTCACAGGGTGCTCCATAAAGAATCTGATCCAGCTTCTGTCCTTGACTTCCCAGCTCTCGTGTGTAGGATCGGTAGAATGTCCGCAGCTCATCGTCAGCAGATGTTCCACCGTGATTTCCTTGAGGTATTCGGAAGGATTCTCAGGGCAGTGCTCAGGGAAGATGTCCACCAGCTTCTCGTCCAATGCCAGTTTGCCTTCGGAAATGGCAAGACCGACTGCCATCGATGTGAATGTCTTGCTGACAGAGTTGAGGATGTGCGGAGTGTCCTCCTTACCTTCGCTCATCCACTTCTCATATATTACTTTCCCATCCTTGAGGATCATAACGCTGTGCAGATCCTGACCGGCCTCTTCTACTGCTGCAAGATATTTTTCAGCAGCTTTTGTCATCTTGGCAGATGCTTCACCACGTGGAAGAGACTTGGTGAGGGTATTTATGTCTATGAGTTTTATTCCTCTTTCCCGGATTGCCTTCTTGACCTCAGGATTTTTCAGAAGATCTGTAACTCCCTGACGGTCAACGGCCACATCCTCGTAGCCAACGTGCATTACGGTCTGCATCTCAGAATCGTTGTATGCAGGATGATCCACGAACATATATCTCTTGCCTTCCTCAAGTTTGTCCAGCATCTTGATGAAGCTTGCAAGCTTTTCTTCAGCAGTGGCTTTCGGGCCATCATAGCCTACATATTCGAAGTCATATTGCTCGAAAGCATCGAAACGGTCCACGGAAGGGAGATTATATTCTTTGGACAGTTTCTGTACGAGGGCATTGACTTCAGGACTGTAAGCTGTCGACATCATATGGCCGGAGATGTGTGTGATCTGAGGAATGTTTTTCAGAGCAAACTCGATCTGTGCGCGGAACTCCTTCTCGATTTCCTTTATGTCAAACTTCGATGCGTTTTCCATTACGGACTGTCCCGGATATGCGGGATTCGGCCCCATCATCGGGAAGAAATAGCCGTTCTCATCCACCAGAGTAGGACAGTCTGTGAGGGGACGCCATTTTACGTTTTCCCATTCACTGGTGATGGCAAGATGTATTCCCACGTCAAGTCCCGGATTTTCCTTCAGCATCTTCACTGCCTCCGGAAACCAGGCTCCCACGGCAAGCACCTCGACAGATTTGGATATGCCGTTCTGATAGGTGTCGATGCTGGCTGTATTTACGGAATGCAGCGCTCCCATATCATCGATTCTGATGACAAGTTCCTGAGCGAACAATGCTGCGCCCCATAGCAGGGACGCAGCAATGATGATAAAGCGTTTCATATTACTTCTGAAGTGTCAGTTCATTGATAAGCTGAGCCGGAGCGAGGACATTGTTTACCTTCCAGCTTTCTGCCTTCTTGAGCTTGTATACGCCAGTGCTGCGGATGTCGGCAGCATTAGCACCGAACATTACCTTATATGTACCGGCTGCAGTCTCCCAAGCTGAGTTCGCTTCGTTGAATGACGCCAGAGTATATCTGCATACATCGATTGTGAGGGTCTGGGACTCGCCAGGAGCAAGTTCCTTGGTCTTTGCAAAGCCCTTGAGCTCGAATGCAGGCTTCTCAAGGCCTCCTTCAGGAGCTGCGACATAAAGCTGTACGGACTCCTTACCTGCGACAGCACCGGTGTTCTTCACTGTGATTGTAGCTGTGAATCCCTTGTCTGTTGCCTTTACGGCAGGCTTGCTGTACTCGAAAGTGGTGTAAGATTTTCCATATCCGAAAGGATAGGATACTGGTGCACCAGCTGTCTGGAAATATCTGTAGCCTACGTAGATGCCTTCGTTGTATTCCGTATAGTCAACGCATCTCTGCTGCTTCTTCTTGCCGCCCCAGAGGAAGTCCCATTCGCCCCTCTGTACGTTCTTATGGCAGTAAGGGAAGTTTGCGGAAGACGGTATGTCAAGATAGCTTACAGGGAAGGTCATAGGAAGTTTACCTGAAGGGTTTGCCTTTCCGCAGAGGACGTCTGCAACGGCATATCCACCCTCCTGTCCCGGAGTCCAGGCAAGGAGGATTGCATCCGGAATATGCTTCCACGATGCAGTCTCGATCACTCCTCCGATGTTGAGGACCACTACGAACTGCTTTCCTGCTGCGTGATACACGTCTGCAAGCGTCTGGATGAGCTCGCGCTCCTGTCCGGTGAGTGTCCAGTCACCGTCGAGTGCATAGCGGTCTCCGCCTTCACCTGCATTTCTTGAAAGTGTGAAGATGGCGATGTCTGTCACCGGCTCCATCTTTTCGATAAACTCTCGGCTTACAGCCATTTCAGATATTACAGGATCACCGAGGAGGATGCCGCCTGCTCCATTGTTCTTGAGTGAAGTCTTTGAGTAGGTGATATACTGCTCATACCATTCCTGAATAGCCGGATTGACTTCCAGACCATTGACAGTCAAGCCCTCAGCGACGTTGCGGATATAAGGCTTGTTTACATTGCCGGAGCCTGTACCGCCAGCGATGAAATCGTAGGATCCTGTACCATAGAGTGCAACCTTCTTAACTCCCTGGAGAGGGAGCACACCATTGTTCTCGAGGAGAACCATTCCCTCAGGAGCTGCCTCGCGAACGAGCTTGGCGTGAGCCTCGATCTCAGGCTTGTTTGAATACTGATACTTGTTGAAGCGTGGAGTCTTAACGATGTATGTGAGCATGTTGCGAACATTCTTGTCGAGCTGCTCCTGAGAGATCTCACCGGCCTTCACCGCGGCGATGATGCGGTCGATCTCAACCTGCATACCTGGCTCCATAAGGTCGTTACCGGCGTTGACAGCCTTTACGGTACCTTCCTTTGTTCCCCAGTCTGTCATTACAATACCGTCGAATCCCCACTCGTCACGAAGAACTGTAGTAAGGAGAGCATGTGACTGCTGAGTGTACTCGCCGTTGATCTTGTTGTATGATGACATCACTGTCCAAGGATCAGCCTCCTTTACGGCAATCTCAAATCCCTTGAGATAGAGCTCACGAAGCGCACGCTGGCTCACGCGTGAGTCATTCTCCATACGGTTAACCTCCTGGTTGTTGGCAGCGAAGTGCTTTACGCTCACGCCGACACCGTTGCTCTGGATACCGTTGATGTATGCGGCGGCAGTCTTACCGGTAAGGAACGGGTCCTCTGAGAAATACTCGAAGTTACGTCCGCAGAGAGGGTTTCTGTGAAGGTTCATACCTGGAGCGAGGAGAACGTCAGCACCATACTCTAGAACCTCGTTACCCATTGCTGTGGTGAGCTCTTCAACACGCTCGGTGTCCCACATACTTGCGAGAACGGTACCTACAGGGAAACCTGTACAGAAATAAGTGTCAGGATCATTGTCACGTCTTGGTGAGATGCGCAGACCTGCAGGACCGTCCGCGAGGACAGTAGAAGGAATGCCAAGGCGCTCGATAGAACGTGTTGTACCTGCTGCACCTGGTACGAGGACAGTTGCGGAAGCAGTCATACTGCCTGCTGTCATACTACCCCAACCGCCACCTACGAGCAGGGTTGCCTTCTCTTCGAGTGTCATGGCTGCCACAACCTCGTCGATGTTGTCTTTTGTCAGCTGTGGCTGTGCAAACATAGCCACAGAACCTAGGAGCATTGCTCCGATTGGAAAGATTCTCTTCATTAGTCGTTATTTATTGTCATTCAAAAACTGTCATTACCTTGTGGATGATCTTAGGACTACATGCATTCCAGAATGGCCAGTCGTGTCCACCCGGGCGTGTTATGTACTCGAATGGAATGCCATAGCCAGCAAGAGTATTGACGAACTGATCGTTGGTGGACGGAAGTACAGTCGTATCTTCAGTTCCGATCTCGAGTGTGAATCCTGGCAGTTCGTCGGTTCTGCCAGCGCTCACAGCTTCGGCTATAAGCTTGGCTGGATCCGCTCCTGCCATTCCGACACTTATCGCAGCAGAGCATGCATACACGTAGCAGAACATCTCCGGGTGGAGGGTTCCGTAATAGAGCGAGCCATATCCTCCCATTGAAAGACCTCCGATCGCGCGCGACTTCTTCTCAGCCTTGATGGCATAGGTCGACTCGATGTAAGGGATGAACTCCTGGAAGAAGAAAGACATGTACTTAGGACCGCCGTTGAAGCCGTCACAGTAGAAGTTGTTTCCTCCGTCCGGAGCTACGATGATCAGCTCCTTGCCGGTCTTCTCTGCATATTCCCTTGCGTATGCAGGCATGGTTCCGCCGCCGTTCCAGATGCTGCCTGTGTTGTCCTGAAGCCAGTCGTTGTTGTTGCCACCGTATCCATGGAGCATGTAAAGTACCGGATATTTCTTCGTTCCGTCGTAGCTTTCCGGAAGATATATCGAATACTTGACACTTGTATTCATCAGGTCGCTTTTGACAGTGAGGTCCTTCTGATAGATTTCGTTAGCTCCAGTTTTAAGCGAACTATATTGCTGGGTCTCGAAATATATCTTCTTGTTCTCGGCGATTCCTGTGAACTTCCCCTTTTCAGTTTCAATGGTGAACTTGATGTCGTATTCATAGTTCCATTTGCTGACTGCGATGGAACCTCCTTTGACATTAAGCTTCTCATTTCCGAGTGAGAGTTCTACAGAAGCCTTATGCTTTGAATCAGGCTCAGGGGCTATTTCGTATTTGCCTGTCTCGAGATGGCAGTACCAGCTCAAGGCAGTAAGTTTCAGAGCATTGCCTTCCTTGTCCTTGAAATTGAGGACGATTGTCCTCTGGCCTTCCTCGGTTGGCTCAGATACGTTTTCTATGGTCACCATATTGAAATCAAATCCTGTAGGAATCTGATCTTCCGGAGTAATATTGTCTCCTCCGCATGCCCACAGGAGCAGCAGAGAAGACAATAGTATAGATATTCTTTTAATCATTATTTAAAGAGCTTAGGAACAAACTCAGTGAAATAGATTCTCCAGTTTCTCCAGATGTGTCCGCCACCGTTCTCGAGGTATTCGTGAGGGTAGTTGTTGTCCTGGAGCTTCTTCACGAAGTCTCTGTTTGCCTGGATGAGGAAGTCAGTGTCACCGCAACCGATCCAAAGCAGAGCAGGCTTCTTGCTGAAGTATGTCTCAAGCTTCTTGTCGAAGTCCTGGTATATAGGGGATATCGACGGATCGCTGACTCCTATCGCAGCCGAGAACATTCCTGAATATCCGAACATGTCAGGATAGTTGAGGCTGATGTAGAGGGTGTGGAAACCTCCCATCGAGAGACCGCAGATGGCGCGGCTCTGCTTTTTTGCTATAGTCTTGTAGTTGCTGTCGATGAACTTCACGATCTCCGGGAATGCAGTCTCGAAAGTTCCCTCCATAGTCTGAGGAAGCTGCATTGTAGGACGGGTGTAGCCTGTTGAGTTCTCACCTGGAGCAGCCTCCTGTGAGATGTTGCCGTTTGTGAAGACAACAATCATTGGCTTTGCCTTGCCCTGTGCGATGAGGTTGTCGAGGATCTGCGTTGCACGGCCCTGAGCGATCCATGCGTCCTCGTCACCTCCGATTCCGTGAAGAACGTAGAGGACAGGGTAGCGTGTCTTTGCTGTCGGATTGTATCCGGCTGGAGTATATACACTGAGTCTGCGGTCGAAACCGGCGGTTGCGCTCTCATACCAGACCTTTGAAACAGTTCCGTGAGGTACATCCTGAATAGTGTAGAGGTCAGCGCGCTCGCCAGGTACGATGAATGCACTTGTGAGTGACGATACATCGCGGTTTACCCACATGTTGTTGTTATCGATCACTGTGTTGCCGTCTACATTGAATGTATATGTATACATTTCAGGGGCAACCTTGAAGTCTGTAGTGTACTCCCAGATTCCGAACTGACCCTCTTTAAGCTCAGCTACGCCGGGAACGTCAAATGTCCTCTCCTGGCCTTCCATATTGAATGTCATCTTCTGGGTAGGCAGGAAATCTCCTGATACTGTCACCTTCACAGCCTTAGGGGCCTTATAACGGAATGTTACTGTTCCGTCCTCGTTTACAACAGGTGACTCTACTGATGCACCGCCCCAGAGAGCCTGCTGTGCGAATGCACTGCATGTCATAAGGAGCATTGCTGCTATTGATAAAACCTTTTTCATTTTATTTATTATTTAAAGAGGAGTGGTGCGAAAGTGTTGAGGTAAAGTCTCCAGTTGGCCCATACGTGGCCGCCTTCGCTTACATAATATGTGTGCTCGAGGCCGTTTTCTGTGAGAGCTTCGTCCAGCTCATTAGCCTGATCGAAAAGGAAGTCCGTGTTTCCGCAAGCAAGCCAGTAAAGCTTGTAACCTGCCTTTTTGATACCCTGGAGCTGAGCCGAAAGCTCATCAGACTTATGTGCGCCCATTGAAAGTGGACAGATGTAGTCAAATGTGTCTGGATACATTCCTGATGCAGCGATTGTATGACCGCCACCCATTGAAAGACCTGCGATCGCTCTATGTGACTTCTTGGCCACTGTGCGGTAGTTCTTCTCGATGAAAGGTACGATTTCCTCCACGAGGCTCTTTACATAGAGGTTCCTGTTCTCTGGATTCCTCCAGTCATACTCTGTAGTAGGGAGACCGAATGTCTGAGCTGCCTGCTGGTTAGGATTGCCGTTAGGCATTACCACAATCATAGGCTTTGCAAGACCCTTCTCGATAAGATTGTCGAGGATCTGTGCGGCGCGTCCCATTGATGACCATGCTTCCTCGTCTCCGCCTGCTCCGTGCAGAAGGTAGAGGACAGGATACTTTGTTTTTGTATTGGTCTCATATCCGTAAGGAGTATAGACCGTAAGGCGGCGGTTGATGCCGAGTATCTGACTGTCATACCAAGGATGGCTTACTGTGCCTCTCTTGTTTGCAGACTTGTAGTTTTCTGTGCGTTCTCCGTCCACAAGGAGCATGCTGAGATAGCGTGATCCGTCACGCTGAACCATCACGTTCTGAGGGTCGTTTACAGACACTCCGTCAGCGACGAAGTTGTATGTGTAAATTTCCGGCTCCGGAAGAGGTATGGTCACTTCCCATACATTGCTCTCTCCGCGCTTCATGTCGATAGTGTCTCCCCAAGGA
>JALFCH010000058.1 GCA_022771245.1 Rikenellaceae bacterium
ACTCTGCCGTTCACGAGGGAATTTGCAAAAATGACTGCGGACAGTTATATCCGCGAATTGCTTGCAGGACGATTCGGGGCAAGTGCCCTGGTGTTCGGTTATGACAACAGGATAGGTTCTGACGGGGCCGGCATTGCAGAAGTCAGTTCAATAGTCTCGGCACTCGGAATCGATCTTGTGAAGTGTGATGCAGTCGGGGACATAAGCTCGACCAAAATCCGGCATTGTCTTGAAAACGGTGATGTGGACCGTGCAAATGAAATGCTGGGCTATGACTATTTTCTCAACGGAGTGGTCGTGGAAGGTCAGAGAATCGGCCGTACCCTCGGCTTCCCCACAGCCAATCTGCAGGTATTCGAGCCGCTCAAACTAATCCCGGCGAATGGAGTCTATCTCGTAAAGGTGGAACTTCCGGCCCTGTATTCGGACAGCAGAGCACTGTACGGTATGTGCAACATAGGTTCCCGTCCCACAGTGAACACCGGCTCAGACATAACCATAGAGACCAATATCTTCGATTTCGATGAGCAGATATACGGCCTCCCTATGAAGATTTCCATCCTCAAGCGCCTGCGTGGCGAAACCCGTTTCTCTTCCACCGCCACCCTGCGCGACCAGCTCCAGTCCGACCTTTCCGCCTGCCGGGCACTTCTTTCCCTTTGACATCCACAGCACTAAGGTGTGATACTAAATTTCGGCATTTGTTTTTATTTTGTGCCAATATTTGGTTATTGTTTTTTATGAAGTCTTAACTTTTATTTAACGCGAATTGGCTTTAAATTATTTGAAAATTCATTTGGGAAGTGCTAACTTTGCGTGATACTTGTTAAGCAAAACCATAATAAAACTCAATAAAATGAAAATCAAACATTTATTGCTTTCTGCGATTGCTGTTGCAACCGCCCTGGTATCTTGCCAGAAGGATCCTTCCAAAGAACAGGCATCTCTTGTCCTGTCAGACAGTGCAATTGCTTTCGAGTCGTCAGCTGCCGGCACGAAGACCATCAAACTCACCTCCAACCGTATGTGGGAAGTCCAGATTCCTGCCGATGCGGCCAAGTGGGTTTCTGTGAGCCCTGACAGCGGAGATGCATCAGCAGATCCTCAGACCATTGAGATCACTGTTACTGCCAACCCTGACAATGACCGCACAGCTGAGATTTCTTTCCGCATTGTGGGCGGTACAAAGAAACTTACTGTCAGCCAGAAAGGTGACCAGGGCGAGGCTGTAAAAGGTGACGGTTCTCGTGAGAAACCATACAGCGTTGCCGAGGCTCTTGAAGTCATCACCTCCGGCAATATACCTTCTAAAGAGGTTTACACCAAGGGTATCATTACGGAACTCGGTGAGTTCGGAGGTTCTTATGGCAACTATACATATAAGATTTCCGATGATGCATCTGCCAGCAATAAACTTGAGGTTTTTCGCGGATACTATATTGACGGTGCTAAGTTCACCTCTGCAGACCAGATTAAGGTGGGTGATGTGGTACTCGTCCTTGGTACCCTCGTTTATTACAACAATAAGACTCCTGAATACACATCAGGTAGCAAGATTGTTTCCATAAACGGATCCTCAGAGGCTGCTGCCGGCTTCTCTGTGAGCACAACGGCTCTTTCAGCCGAGGGATCCCAGACATCTGCGAAATTCTCCATCAATTCCGACGTCGATTGGACTGTCTCTACCGACAATTCCGCCTATGTTGCAAAGCCGGCATCTGGAAGTGGTTCTTCAGAAGTCGAAATCACCTTCCCTGCAAATACTGCATCCACTCCAAATATTGTCAAGATTACAGTTTCAACGACTGCTGATGTGGCAACCAAGTCTTATGAAATTACTCTTACCCACAAGGCTGCTGATGCAGCTGGAGTAGTGGTTGTTGCTGCTGACAAGGAGTATCTCGCTGCCAACAAGGATGGAAATGTCGGAGACACAGGTGTTGTTTCCTACACCAATACAACTAACTACGGAACTACTGTCGTTACAGAACTGCGTGTTTATAAGGACAACACTCTGACTATAACAGCTGCTGAAGGTTATACTATCGTTGAGGTTATCCTGAGTTGCACTGCCGGTGAGAATCAAAAGCAGGGCTTCTATACCGATCCTAACTGCCTGACGGTGGATGAGGGTGCAACTGCATCTGCATCGGTTGCAGGTAAAGTGGCAACAATCAGCATCTCCGGCAACACACGCAATGTAATTTATACGGCATCGGTAAACCAGATGCGTGTAGATAATATGATTGTCAAGTATAAGGCTCTCTAATTGAATATTCAGCCTCATTCTTATCATAGGGAAACCCGGCGAAACCCGGGCTTCCCTTTACTCACAAATAACACAAAATGAAGAAATCAGGAATTCTGGTCCTTATGGCGGCAGCATTGATGCTCGTTGCCTGTGACTTGTTGCAGAAGAATGGTGGTGGATCCTCTGCGTCCGTTTCCGTAACGCTTAAAAACGCAACCGGAGACTGTGATAAAGGCAGCGTGTTTGTGGTCGCCAATTGCATCTCACAGTGGGAACTTGAACTTGATTTCGGAGAAAATGACCCGTGGGCAAGCCTCAGTCATACTTCCGGGCAGGGTTACAAAAGCAATATCCTGCTCAATTATGATGCAAACACCACGGGAGAGAGCCGCTCGCTCAGTATCATCCTGACCAGCGGCAACAAAAAGTCAGAAACCGTCTTCACTCAAAACAGCACGCAGCAGGAAAAGCACGACTACGGGGCTGACTTTACTGATTGCGGATGGCTGGAACTGCCTGAAACAAAGGCAGGAGACGGACTTGAATGGTTCTGCCACCATTTCAACTACAACGGAGTGACCAAGAGGAACTATTCTTTCTACTACAGTTACTCGGACTACGTTTCCCTTTGGGTTGCTTATCCGTTGAATTCCAGCCTCATAGGCAGCGGCAGCCGTACAGATGAGTGGGCTTATGACCCTCTGATACCGGCCAATCTGCAGATGAATGTTGTGGAGACCATTTCAGGCTATAACAGGGGACATCAGCTTCCGTCGGCGGACCGGTATTCCGGAGATTCCAATCCCCAGACCTTCTACTCCACCAATATGACTCCACAAAGAGGCAAATTCAATCAGAACATCTGGGCAGGTGTCGAGGATAAAGTCAGAAGCTGGGCAAAGGACGGCAAAGCTGACACCCTCTATGTGGTAACCGGCTGCACCGTAAAAGGAAGCACCAAAAAGGCCATCGATCGCAGCGGACATTCCGTAACGGTGCCGACATCGTATTGGAAAGCCTGTCTGAAACGCACCTCCAGTGGCTGGACAGCCTGCGGAATATGGCTGGACCATTACACCTCTGCCACCTCCATCACCAGAAACGACCTTTTTTCCATCGATGAACTGGAAAACAAAATCGGCATAGATCTTTTCGTAAACCTCCCTGCGAAGATAGGAAATTCCCAGGCGGCAACAGTGGAGTCCACGAAGCCTACTGAATTGGCCTGGCCCCTTTGACAGAATATAATCAGAACACAAAATGAAAAAGACCCTGGCAGCAATAGCCGCACTCCTGATTGCGGCAGCCGTTTCCCCCGAAAGTTCTGCTCAGAAGACCAAGCAGAACTATGTCATAGGCTTTTACAACCTTGAAAACCTGTTTGACATCTATGACGACCCTGTGAAAAACGACCAGGAGTATCTCCCGGAAGGCAAGAACAAGTGGACACAGGCAAAATACGAGAAGAAACTCTCCAATATGGCCACGGTCATCAGAACTATGGCCGACAACAACAAGCGATGGCACACCATACTCGGAGTCAGCGAAATCGAGAACCGGCTTGTGCTTGAAGACCTTGTTAGCAGGCCCGAAATCGCTGCTGCGAACTACCAGATAGTCCATTATGACAGCCCGGACCGCCGTGGAGTGGATGTGGCACTGCTTTACAAGCCCGACCAGTTCACCTACCTCGACAGTGAATCCATTCCTTTCGATTTCAATTCAGATATAGACTTTTCCGACACCGACACCTCCTATTTCAAAACCCGCGACATCCTGATGGTAAGGGGAAAAATCGCAGGTGAGGACTTTGCCTTCTATGTGGCCCATCTTCCTTCCAGAATAGGTGGAAAGGGCGGCAACCTCAGAAGCCGTGGCGCTGAAATCATCTACAACCACTCCCGCCAGCTTGAAAAGGAATTCCCGGGCATCAAAATCGTCGTGATGGGTGATATGAACGACGACCCTAAGGACGAGTCTATGGCCGGCTATCTCCACGGACGCGAAACTCTCGAAGAAATGGGCAGGGACGATTTCTTCTCCCCTTATCTTTCAATGCTCAAGGCTGGTTACGGCTCCCTCTGCTATCAGGGAGTCTGGTGCATCTACGACCTTGAACTCGTCAATTACAATCTTGCATTCGCACCTGAAGGCGGACTCCGCATCCAGCCTGTCACAAAGAATCAGGGCAAGGAGTATTACGGAGTCATATTCAAGCGTCCTTTTATGACCACCCAGAAAGGTACCTACAAAGGCTATCCTTTCAGGACCTTCTCCAACGGAGCCTTCGTGGGCGGCTACAGCGACCACTATCCGACCTACATAGTGGTTGGAAAGTAATCTGAGCCAGCACAAATTTTCCAAGCCAACAATAAACACAAGATAACAATATGAAAAACAGACTCATTCTGGCTTTGGCCGCACTTTTGGTGAGCATTTCCGCATTTGCTCAGTCGGGCGGTGTCAAGGCAACGGTTGTAAACCGTAACGGAAGGGCACCAATCAGCAACGCCAGGGTTCTCATTGTGGACTCTGATGCCAATGTCGTCGTGGATGCGAATGCCAATGCTGACGGTACTTTCCTTTTTGAAGGACTCGCTGACGGTGACTACCGTCTCACGGTTTCGGCAAACGGATTCAACCAGTCCATCATCAATCTCAAGGTCGAGGGCTATGTGAAAGACCTCATCTTCGTGTCTCTGATTTCTGAAAATGCATCCACAGACATCGACGACTCGGCCTTTGCAGAATTCGATATGGAGGACTCCGGATATACCGACACCCCGACCATACTCTTCAATGCCAACGACCCGTACAACAACATCGTGGGTTACGGTTTCAGCGACGTGAGGTTCAAGAACAGGGGTTACAACAGTGAGACTCAGGAGGTTCTCCTCGCAGGAGTCAAAATGAACGATGCCATCACCGGTTATTCACCATTCTCGCTCTGGAGCGGTCTCAACGAGGCCACCCGCGCAAAGGAGAACACCATAGGCGTGGAAGCTTCGGATTATGCCTTCGGAGGATATAACGGTGTCACAAACATACTTGCAAATCCTGCATCGGTACGTCCGGGCTGGAGATTCAGCGTGCTTACCAACTCGGCTCTCTACCGTCTCCGCCTTATGGCCAACTATGCTTCCGGCGAACTCGACAACGGCTGGTCATTTGCTGCCAACGTTTCTGCCCGTCTTGGTGGAAATGATTGGGTGAAAGGTGTTTACTACCGTTCTTTCGCATATTATCTCGGAGCTGAGAAGAAAATCAACGACCAGCACCGGATTGCGTTTATGGCTATGGCATCTCCGGGACAGAGGGGCGCACAGAATGCTTCCACCCAGGAGGTGTATGACCTTATGGGCGACAATATGTACAACTCCAACTGGGGTTATCAGAACGGCAGGGTGCGCAACTCCCGTGTGAGAATCACCCACGAGCCTATTTTCGTGGTGAAATACACAGCAAATCCTCTGGATAATTTCGAGACCAACGTTGCCCTGCTCTGGAGAACGGGTAAGAACGGCTACACTGCCCTCGATTGGTACGATGCTGCCGACCCGCGCGCTGACTATTACCGCAACCTTCCGAGTTATTTCTATAATGAGGACTCCAACTGGGGACGCAACAATCAGGACAAGGCTTTCCTGACTGCAGAAGCCTGGGCAGTGGACCCGCTGACTCAGCACCTGGATTGGGACCGTCTCTACAATGTGAACTACAATGCTGAAGGTGGACGTTCCCGTTATATACTCGAAGAAAGACGCACGGACCAGAACGATTTCAATGTGGCTGCCAACTTCAAGTGGGATGCCCGCAGCTGGTTCACTCTCAATGGAGGTCTGAATGCCAAAATCAACCGCACGGAATACTACAAGATAGTCAATGACCTTCTCGGCGGCGAGTACTTCCTCAACACAGATAATTTCTCAGAGCGTGATTTCGCATTCTCCAAGGAGATGATACAGAATGACTTGGACTATTATCTCGAAAACGGTCAGGCACAGCAGCTCAAGCAGGGCGACAAATACGGCTATGACTATTATGCTCAGGTGCGCAATGCCGACGTTTGGGCTGACGCGCGCTTCAATGTGGGCAATTTCAAGGCCAACGTGGGTGCGAAACTTGGAGTTTCTTCTTTCTGGAGGGAAGGCCTCTTGAGAAAGGGTATATTCGCGGGCTTGGATGATTTTGGCAATCCGTATGTTGTCAAGGACCTGAACGGAAATGACGTCTCGATTTCACCTGTGGACGAGAACGGTAACTATATCACTTCCAAGGGCAAGTCTGCTGTTTCCACATTCTTCACTTATGCCCTGAAGGCGCACGGAGAATATGTCTTCACCGGAGGCCATCGTGTCTATGCAAACCTCGGCTGGTTCAGCGATGCTCCGAAGTTCAACCAGGCTTTCCTTTCTCCAAGAACCCGCAATTCTCTGGTGCCTGACCTGAAGAATGTCAATACCGTTTCTGCCGATATCAACTGGCAGTACAGCAACAACGGTTACGATGTGCGTGTGACAGGTTTCCTGACCAAGATAATGAATCAGACCGACCTGATGAGTTTCTATGACGACTCCTACAACTCCTTCACCAACTTTGCCCTTTCCGGAATCGACGAAAGGCATATGGGTATCGAGTTGGGATTCAAGCTTCCTCTCGGCGTAAAGGGCCTCTCTCTTCAGGGCGCACTCAGCTGGGGACAGTATATCTACACTTCCACGCCGAAGATTTATCAGACAATAGACAACAGTTCGGAGGTCGTGCTCAATGGTGAGATTGTGCCTTATTGGGCAAGCAGTCCGGTTTACAAATTGAAAAGCAATCTTTCCATTGACGAGCAGGAAACACTGCTCAAGAGTACCATTGCCCCTGAGGCTTGCTTCGAGCAGGATGAGATGGGCAACTATGTGGTTGAGAAAGTGCAGAAGCATCACGTGCCTTCCACTCCTCAGCTGGCAGCCAATCTCGCTCTCAACTACCGCACGAATTCCTACTGGTTCTTCACTCTCGGAGCGAATGTCTATGCATTCTCCTACCTCGATATGAACCCTCTCTACAGGACTATGAAGGCTGCTGCGGGTCCGGACAACAAAATGGACAAGCTTTATACAGCTGAGCATATGAACGGATGGCTCCTCAACTCCGAATTCTCGGAGCGCGGTCTCACCCCGGGAGAAATCAACTATATGACCCGGCAGGAAATGTTCGAACCTGCGGTTGTGGTGAACTGCAGCGTGGGCAAATCCTGGTACATCCGCAGAACCTACAACCTTGGATTCTCCCTGGAGGTCAAGAATATGCTCAACAACCGCAATGTCAAGACAGGAGGTTATGAGCAGACCCGTCTTGTGGACAGTGAAAACTTTATGAACTACTACAAGTTCGACTCCAAATACTTCTATATGCAGGGAGTCAATTATATGTTGAACCTTTATTTCAGATTCTGATATGAGCAAGAGACTTACATATATTCTGGCTGCAACTCTGATTGCTGCTTCCTGTGCGGAGTTCGAACCCGTTTTCACAGGCAAATATCCGGATCCTCCCTTCTACAACGAGACCGAGCAGATGTTTGACCCTTCCGTCATTCCGTCTGACAAACTCATTACCATAGCCGACCTTGCTAAAAAGTTCAAGGAGGCAGGTACCGCTGCGGGGATTACCGATTATACTGTCTGGGGATGGACCGTTTCTCAGGAACTCTGGGTCAAGGGCAGGATTACCACCACTGACCGTTCAGGCAACTTCTACAAGTCGTTTTACATTCAGGACTCTGAAACCGGTCCCGGAATAGAGGTGAAAATCGGAAAGAACAGCCTCTACAACGAGTACAAGCTGGGTCAGGAGGTCTATATCAACCTGGATGGGCTATGCGTGGGCGAGTACGGTTGGAAGAACGGCAATTATGCTGGAGAGGGTATGGTGCAGATAGGCCTGGAAGATCCTTCCGGAGAATATTCCACTTCCTACATTGAGCATCAGTACATCATCAACAGTCATATCTATAGAGGCGACCCCAATGATATTAAGGTAATCAAACCTCGGGAAGTTTCCGTGTCTGACCTTCCGACTCTGACTTATGCCATAGATGGCAACAACGAGACTGCAAAGGTTCGCGGAATAACCCAGGGTGAAAATCCTTGCATAGGTGCTCTTATCACTCTCAAGGATTTGACTTATGCCAATGAGATTTTCGCATTGCTGTACATACGTGGAAGTGAATCCAACAAGAATTCCAGCAACCGTATCTTCCTGTCCGACAAGACTTGGGGTGTGGACACCTGGGCCCTTTCCAAGACAGCTTTCAAGAATTTCGTAAATTCAGGCTTGTGGGATTCTGCCGAAGTGGGCAATTCCGGACAGGGTACAGGGGAGAAACTCGCGGATGTCAGGGAGGAACTGCTCGCCAACGCCAATGCCTATTCAGTGAGCCAGTATTTCAACTTGGCCGGCTGCAAAGCTCCAGTGCAGGTGCGTACCAGCGGATTCTCGAAGTTTGCCGACCTGAAGATGGACAAAAGTGCAGGATGGAACAACGGGACCATCACCCTCACCGGCATACTTTCCATCTATCAGGGTTCTTATCAGTTCATCCTCACAGATAATGACAACCAGTTCATTCAGGATGTCCTGAACAAGTAATTTACCCGTCACACCAGATGAAAATGCGGCCGGACAAACCGGTCGCATTTTCATTGATTCCCGGCGGTTTTGTAAAATACGTTTTACAATTTTGTAAAATACACTTTATGATTTTATAAAATACGATTTATAATTTTGTAAAATATACTTAAGCACATGACAAAATTTTAAAAATATCGAATGGTTGGGGCCTAAGAGGGTTCAGAAGCACGCTGGCTATGTGCTCAAGCCCGTACTTCATCACGCTGATGGCTCTATTCCCAGT
>JALFCH010000059.1 GCA_022771245.1 Rikenellaceae bacterium
CTGCATCATCTTTGAAAATCTTTTCGGTCCATATTTCCTCCCTCATCAGTCACATAGCTACGGCTATGCTCCTTCTTCGGGTGAAAATCTGACCTCGAAAATCTAATTCAAATCTGACGCAACTTAATTTTTTCATATTACTAATGCCAGAAAAAATCAAGCACCTATTGGGAATTGCAGCGGAAATACTTGGTGCAGTTGCAGTTGCCTTGGCCATTTACTTCCCGGCAAGGGAAGTCTCCAAGCCTGAAGCGAACCCGGTGGAGGGACTCACGCTGGAGTTCGGACTGGACTTCGGACACTTCAAAATCGAAAACGACATACTCTATGCCGGACTCAGCTACGAGATGATTCAAAGATTTGCGGCCGAAAACGACTGCAAGGCTGAAATACGGGCATTCTACAAATATGAGAATGCTCTGGACTCGCTCAAGAACGGGGTTGTGGACATACTGGTGATGCCCTGCAGGGACTCCGCTCACCACAGGATGCATCTGGACTCGCTGGCTGCATCGAAAAGGCTCAACAAGGAAATCTGCTGGGTGGCCCGCAAGGAGAACAAGGAGATTATTTCCTATATGAATCCCTGGCTGAGGTCCCTGTGCCATTCCGATGAATTTGATGAAATGCTGGAAAGGTTCAGGTTTATGCCTTCCTCTTCCCGACCGCCGAAAGAGTTCAAGCAGCAGCGTAGGCTCAGCCCCTACGATGATATAATCAAGTTCCGTGCAGATTCCATAGGCTGGGACTGGAGGTTGCTGGCTGCTGTCATCTACACTGAATCCAAATTCGCAATCAACGTAAGCTCTCCGAAGGGAGCAAAGGGACTGATGCAGATTATGCCATTGACCGTCAAAGTTTATGATGTGCAGAACCCTCTGGACCCGGAAGAGAATATCAGGGCGGGAGCAAACTACCTTGGACGGCTGGACAAACTTTTCCGGAAAATAGAGCCCGCACAAGAGAGGGTGAAATATGTGCTGGGAGCATACACCGCAGGAGAGAGCCGCATACTTCAAGGTATGCAGAAGATGGAAATGGCTGCGAGGGACTCCCTGGAGAATGCCGAAATTGATTCCGTGGTTGCAGCACAGGTGGATTCTGTGAAGGCGGCAGATATGGACAGCACATCAGTTTCCACGCCAGCGGAGCAGCCGAAATGGATAACCAATGCGAATATGTATATCGACAGGGTGATGAAGGTTTATGCAGATTTCTGCAGAATCTGCCCTGAATAAGTCTGCCCGGGGACTATTCCACTCTGATGGTGGATGCAGGGTCCACCTTCGATATGAAAAGGCTTGGAATCAGCATCAGCAATAAAATCACTATCAGCGAGACAGCATCCGCTGCAAGTATGCCGGCCCAGTCAATATGTACGGGTACGAAGGACAGAAAATAGTTGTGCGGATCCAGCTTGAGCAGATGGGTCGAGTCCTGAATCAGGCAGAACAATAGGGCGATGGCATTTCCGGCAGCCATTCCCTTGAGAGTCAGAACTCCTGCACTGCGCAGAAAAACTGCTGCTATACCCTTGTCTGTCATCCCCATAGCCTTCAGCAGACCTATGGTGGAGATATTCTCGAAAAGCAGAATGAGCAGGCCTGAAATCACGTTGAAACCGGCAACTATAGTCATCAGAACCAGCAGAACCAGCACGTTCAGGTCCAGAAAGGAAAACCAGCTGAAGATGGTGGGATATGTCTGAGTGAGTGTGCGGGACAGGACTGAGGGCTCGGACTCGTCTGAAAAGGCATAGATGGTGGAAGCTATGTCCATACCTGCAATGGCCGCAGCCTCCTCACCCCTATAGGCAGGTTTGAGTCTGATTTCGAAGGCTGAAACCTGATCTTCGTCCCAGGTGTTGATTCTCTGCATTACGGGCAGTGTGGTCTGACATACCAGCTGGTTGTCAGAAGAAAGCACTGAATCATAAATGCTGCAGACCTGAAATTTGCGGACCACGGTTTTCTTCCCCACAAAGTAAACTGTGAGTTGCCCGCCCTGCTTCACGCTGAGCATTGAAGACAGGCGTGAAGGTATAGCAAGAGGATAGGCGACAGAGTCCGGAAAATCATTCACTTCTGTACCACGGAACAACACTCCGTGCACCAGGTCACCCTGTTTCACTATGCCGGCCCGGTTTACTGCCGGCTTTACGGACTCCACACAATAAAGTTGCTCCAACCGGTCCATAAAAGCGGGATGACGTGGCAGAGAAACCGTTCCGGCTGTCATATCTTCTTCGAGGGGGGTAAGTCTGACATCACCGTAGTTCTCGCCGAGAGAGTTTCTGATTTCATTCCGGAAGCCGGAAGACACCGAAACCGCGACAATCATCACCAGGTAGCTCACAGCCACGCAAATCAAGGTCAGATAACCCTTGAAACGGATTTTTCCGGATATGAATCGTACAGCGTTCATCTTTGGGCTATGAATCTGTAAGTGATTTCACCAGGCTGATTGGCAGGTGCATCCGTCTTGATGCTGAATTTGGAAAGACGTGCGGCTCGAACTGCTTCCTTGCGCAGACATTCATCCTCGGAGGAGAGTTCGTCTACCACCTTTGCATAGACCACCACCCCCTGAGGGTTGACTTTTATCATAACCGTCACATCGCCAGCATTATAGCATTTATATGCCGGGACCTTGAGAATCGATGCTTTCCTGCCGTCCAGTGTCCATCGGAGCACAGAGGGCCCGGAATAGGCCTTGTTTTGTGGCGTGTCCTTCCTATCCGGTTCGGGCTTGAGATCCACAGTCTCGTTTACAGCATCCTCATATCGGGAATCCAGTCCCTTGAGGTCCCTCTGAAGTCTTTCATTCTCCTTGTAGAGCTCGTCGGCATCAGTGCCTCGGTCATCTTTCAAAGGAGCATTGTTGTCCACAGTTACATTGCGTACCATAGGGGCGGCAGCGCCTGAAATCAATTCATCAAGTCGCCTGCTTATGCTTTCCCGAAATTCCTCCTCCTTGATTTGTTTCTCCTTCTGCTCTTGCTTGGAGAAGTCCATTACGAAACTGTTCTCAACCCCGAGTTCCGAGCCTATGCCCGCGAGCAACAAAACAATTATCACCGCGAGATGGAAAATCGCGGTGAAATATAATCCTGCCCTGTTGTCCTCGGGGATATGCATAGGCGGGCGTATTAACGGGCAGAGTTGAGTGACTTCTCAATGGTGGCTGCAATCACGTCAATTGCGACTTTGTTATGGCCGCCTTGAGGAATGATGACATCTGCATATCTCTTGCTCGGCTCTATGAACTGTAGGAACATCGGCTTTACCGTGCGGGAATACCTCTGTATGACGGTCTCCACTGTCTTGCCCCTCTCGAGTATGTCCCTGGCCATCACCCTCATCAGCCGGTCGTCATCGTCAGCATCCACGAATATCTTTATGTCCATCTGCTTGCGCAATTCTGCACAGCAGAAAATAAGGATACCCTCCACTATAATCACTTCCGCAGGATGCACTGTCACGGTCTCTGTGCTGCTTCTGGAACAGGTGATATAGGAATAGACAGGCTGCTCGACGGAATGACCTTTCTTTAGTTCCTTGAGATGTTTGATGAGAAGGTCGAAGTCTATCGAATCCGGATGGTCGAAATTGACCTTTTGCCTTTCCTCCATTGGAAGATGACTCGAATCCTTGTAGTAGGAGTCCTGGGGAATCACCACCACCTTTTCTTTCAGCTGTTCAGTCAAAGCTCGGACTACAGTGGTCTTTCCCGATCCGGATCCACCTGCTATTCCAATAATCAACATAAGAGACTTGGTTTTGAGGATTACTAATATTCTGCGTTTTTAGGTGTTCTTGGGAAAGGAATGACATCGCGTATGTTTGCCATACCTGTAACGAAGAGCAACAGGCGCTCAAAGCCAAGCCCGAATCCGCTGTGAGGTGCTGAACCGAAACGGCGGGTGTCGAGGTACCATTCGAGGGATTCCCTGCCCATTCCGAGTTCGTCTATGCGGGCATTGAGTTTCTCCAGAGATGACTCTCTCTCGGAACCGCCGATGATTTCGCCGATTTTAGGGAAGAGCACGTCCATTCCCCTGACTGTCTTGCCGTCTTCGTTCTGCTTCATATAGAAGGCCTTGATGTCCTTCGGATAGTCAGTGAGGATGACAGGGCGGCCGAAATGCTTCTCCACAAGATAGCGCTCGTGCTCGGACTGCAAGTCCACTCCCCAATATACAGGGAATTCGAATTTCTCTCCGCTCTCCTCAAGTATCCTGATACCTTCGGTGTAGGTGAGCCTTACGAAATCGGTCTTGACAACCGACTCCAGACGGGAAATGAGTTCCTTGTCATACATATCGTTGAGGAATTTCAAATCATCGGCGCAATGCTCCAGAGCATAGCTGACGAGGTATTTGATGAAGTCCTCGGCAAGGTCCATATTGTCGTGCACATCGTAGAAAGCCATTTCCGGCTCAACCATCCAGAACTCTGCAAGGTGGCGCGGAGTGTTGGAGTTCTCGGCACGGAAAGTCGGCCCGAAGGTGTAGATTTCGCCCAGGGCCATTGCCCCGAGTTCTCCCTCCAGCTGACCGCTCACCGTGAGACTGGTCCTCTTGCCGAAGAAATCCTCCGCATAGTCGATTGCGCCTTCTGCAGTGCGTGGAAGTTTGTCCAGATCCAAGGTGGTCACCTGAAACATCTGGCCTGCACCCTCGCAGTCGGAAGCCGTGATGAGAGGAGTGTGGAGATAGACGAAACCCTTGTTGTTGAAATAATTGTGTATGGCAAATGCCATAGCGTGACGGATTCTGAACACCGCTCCGAAGGTATTGGTCCTCGGACGCAGGTGAGCAATCTCCCTTAGATACTCTAAAGAGTGGCCCTTCTTCTGAAGGGGATATACCTGAGGGTCGGCTTCTCCATACACCTCGATTTCTGCCGCCTGAATCTCCACAGCCTGTCCGCTTCCCATCGAAGGCACAAGCTGTCCCCGGGCTGCTATGCAGGCTCCGGTGGTGATTTTCTTGAGCAGTTCCGCATCGAAAGCTGCCACATCAACGACTATCTGTATATTATTAATGGTGGAACCGTCATTGAGCGCTATGAAATTGACATTCTTGTTTCCTCTCTTAGTCCTTACCCAGCCCTTGGCGAGCACCTGCACTCCCGGCTGAGTCTTCAGAAGGTCCTTGACCTTGGTTCTGATTACTTTTTCCATAATGTTAATTTTTGTGCGCCCGAGACCCCCTCAGGCATAAAATCCCGCAAAGATACTATTTTTCGCCGAGTATTCTCAAAGGCAACTCGGAATTCTCATAAAATCCTGTAAATCTTTCCGCCGTCTTGCCTATTGCATAGACTGGAACAGGGCATCCGGTATGCTCGTGTGAGGACCAACCCACATAAGCATCCTCATTGAGCTTCTTGAGCTGCTCGGCTGAGAGAGAGCTGTCGTTATGACCGCAAGCCTCCCAGTATTCATCAATGACATCCCATCTTGTCTTGTACTTCTGGGTTCCGAAGGTCAATCCACCTGTCTCGTGATCGGCAGTGACAAGAATCAGAGTCTCATCAGGATGCTTGAGATAGAATTCATAGGCAATTCTGACTGCCTTGTCCAAAAGTTTGACACATTCTATGACACGCATTGTGTTGTTGCCGTGTGAGGACCAGTCGATATAGCCCTGCTCGGCCATAATGAAGAATGGCTTGTCCTGATCAAGGGTTTCGAGACAGGCGGAAACGAAGTCCGGAGTCTGCATACCCAGCCCGGCCATACTCAGATCGTAGTTCTTGTTGGAATCAGCTGCGTCAAAGTCGTTTGTTGACTCCGGGGTCTGAGGCAGAAGAATCTTGGTGGAGGCTGTGGAGGCTTTCAATTCCTCAAGTCCGAAACAAACATCTGCATTCCCGTCCGACTCGATGATGCCCACCGCATCTTCCTTGTCCTTTTTCTTTCCCCAGCGGTCAATCAGCTCCGAACCACCGAGAAAGTCAAAACCGCAGTCCTTCATCTGAAGGGCAATGTCGTAATATTGTTTGCGGGAAGGCACTCTTGCAAAGAAAGCACCCGGTGTGGCGTGATTGACAGGACCGTCTGTAACAATACCTATCTGATAGCCCTGCTCCTTGAGCGTGTAGGCTATGGATTTAAGTTCAGTTCCGTCCGGGGCAGTTCCAAGATGCCCTTTGTCTGTCTTTTCGCCGCAAGCAAGTGCTGTTCCTGCAGCAGCTGAGTCTGTTACACCCGTATTGGCACACCAGGTTCTGGTGAGACCTGTCACGGGAAAAGAAGTGAAGGAGAGATAGCTTCCCCCATAGCAGGAATCCTGATATGCAAGATAGGAATCTGTTGCAGCGACGTGAGCCAGCCCCATTCCGTCTCCGATGAAGAGAAATACATATTTCGGGGTTTTCTCTTCCTTACAGCAATTGCAGGATGTGAATGACTGAAGGGAGGCCAGAAGTATGGCTATGGCAGCCGCTGATTTGAAAATTGTCTTATACATTGCCTGATGTACCTTTTAGTAATATTAATTATTCTTTGTATAAAGCAAAGGGATGCCCAATGATGAACATCCCTTCAACCTGACCCGGTGGAGAACTATTTCTCCGCCTTGCGGGCAGCGTACATAATCTTGAGCGCAGAGCATCTTCTGAGCTCCTGCTTGACGTCTGTAACGATACCCATATTGGTGTTCTCGTCAGCCCTGATTGAGACTGTCATAAATGCTCTGTCAGCCTCGCTCTTGGACTCACGTTCCGATGCGATGAAGTCCCTGATGTCGTCCACAGTCTTGAAAGAGTCATTCAACTGGATACGGGAATCCGTACCGAACTGAGCTTGAAGGTGGCGGGTCGGAGTACCGATGTTGATATAGGACGCAAGGTCCTTTCTCTCCAATTTGGCCACTTCAGTTGCCTCAGGAAGTTTTACGATAACCTTATTCTCAGTCTTGCGGAGATTGGTGGTCACCATAAAGAAGAACAGGAACATGAACACGATATCGGAAGTCGATGACGTGCTTGCCAACGGTGTGGATTTCTTGCCGCCTTTTCTGAATTTAGACATATTCCTTCCTCCTATTTCTTAGAAACATCCTTAGGTTCCGCCTCTGAAATCTTCTGAGGAACCGCTTCACGTACAATCTTCTGCTGCTCTTCTGTGAGAGAAACATAAGGCTTGCCGTAGTTGGCCCTTGAGAAATCGTCACGGATCTCGTTGATTGCCTTCACGAGTTCGTTCTGCACTGAGATGTAGGCCTGATAGCTGGTACCGCGGTCGTTCTGGAGTGAAATCACACCCTCGGAAACCGGATATGCGCCGAAGCCCTCTATTTCCTTCACCTTCTTCTCAGGAAGGTTCGGATCGTCTGCAGGGTTCGTGAGGAACTCTTTGATTTTATCTTTCAACTGGCTGACATCCATCGCCTCATTCCCGGCAAAAAGCCTGTCCGCTGAATTGATCTTCACAACGATGATGTTACGACGGTTCACCTTCTGGTCCTCAACCTTCTGGTCTTCCGCAGGCATAGGCGGGAGACGACGCTGGAGACCTGAGTCCTGGTTCATCGTAGTGGTCATCAGGAAGTAGCAAAGCAACAGGAACGCAATGTCCGCCGTGGAACTCGAATTTATTTCCGGTGTCTTTTTGTTTGCCATAGTTGCAGATTATTTGTTGCGAACAGCATTCACAATAACTCCGACGATGATGGAAAGAACCGCAGCACCGCAGAAGAAATATGTAATGTTGAGGATAGTGTCAGTAATCTTAAGTTCGCCCGGAGTGGCCTGGATGGTAGTACCCATAGCCTCAGTGCCCGGAGCAAGGAGGTATGCGATGCCGACAATGACAGCCGCAGCAACGATTCCGATGCCGAGTTTGATGAGGGAACGCGGATTCTGCTTTGCATTGAAATAGAGTCCGAGTCCGATTACGGCAGCGATTGCAAAGACTGCGAGGGCATACGCACAGTAAAGGAGGATGTCCGTGGCAAGTCCATCGCCCGTCTCGAAGCCATAGGTCATACCGAAGATGGCAAGGATGACTCCGATGGCAATGAGGACAACCTCTATGATTTTAGTTACTTTTGCGTACATTGTATTCTCTCTTAGTGTTCCTTGAAATTATTTGCCCTGATATTTCACCAGGATATCTATAAGGCTGATTGAAGCGTCTTCCATCTCGATGGTACGTTTTTCAATCTGAGCGAGAATGTAGTTGTAGAACACCTGGAGAATCATAGCGACGATCAAACCGCCGACAGTCGTAATCAAAGCGACCTTCATACCACCTGCGACAATGTTAGGGGAGATGTCACCTGCAGACTGGATGGCGTCGAATGCCTGGATCATACCGATAACGGTTCCGAGGAATCCGAGAGACGGTGCGATGGCGATGAAGAGGGAAATCCAGCTCAGACCGTTCTCCATAAGGCTCATCTGAACTGAACCGTAGGAAACAACTGTCTTCTCGACAACCTCGATGCCCTGGTCCATACGGAGGAAGCCCTGATAGAAGATGCTTGCAACCGGTCCGCGGGTATTGCGGCAATAGTCTTTTGCAGCCTCGACACCACCGTCCTTGAGAGCGTCTTCAATGCCTTGGAGAAGCTTCTTGGTGTTGGTCTTTGAGAAAGCAAGATAAAGGATACGCTCAATGGCGATAGCAAGACCGATGATGAGACAGAGGATAATCGCTGCCATGAAGGAAGGACCACCTTCGATGAACTTGGTCTTAAGAGCCTGGTGAAGAGGAATCTCTTCCTGAGCCGCTGTCAATTCTGCAAGGGTCATTTCCTTTGCTGGTGCTGCTGCAACTTCTTCAGTTGATGCAGGTTCAGCTGCCGGTTCCTGAGCAGATGCAATCTGAGCAGAAAAGGCTAATACGCCAATAGCTGCCAAAAACATTAGTACTTTTTTCATAACTGTTTTTGAATAAAAAATAATATTAAATTGTTTTGTTCGTATTCTTTTCCGCGTTACGGAGAAGCAGGCATAACCCCAATGCTTCAAAATCGGTGCAATTTAGCAATAAAAAATTGAACACAAAAATTTTTGCCCGTATTTTATGTTTGACCGTTATACCGGATAAGCTTTGGCCGTTCCTCCTGATAATGGATATGCGGACTGTCAGCAGGTGATTTCTCCTTTGAGGTCGCGGGACAGCTCCCTTTCTATGTTCCTGCGGTCTTCCTCCGTACCGCCGTCATATTCTCCCATCAGGACAAAGAGTTTGGCGAGGGCGCTTTCAGTGGTGGAATCGCAGCCGTTGACCACCCCGGCTTTCTGGAGGCACTTTCCGGTGGCATAAATGTTCATGTTCACAGTTCCCGACGGGCATTGGGTGACATTCAGCAGCACCTTGCCCATAGAATGGGCTTTCTTCACCATATCCAGGAACCAGCCAGCAGAGGGTGCATTGCCGGAACCGTAAGTCTCTATGATTACGGCCCTCGTTCCACTGCCGCAGAGTATGTCCCCCACCACCTCGGGAGTTATTCCGGGATGGATTTTGAGTATGGACACCCTTGTATCAAGCACGGTTTTGAATACTGGAACGGCATCGGGGTCGGCAGGCCTGCGGATAAGGGACGAATTGTAGCGTATGGTTATTCCGGCCTCGGCAAGAGGAGGAAAATTGGGGCTTCCGAAGGCGTTGAAATTGTCGGAACTCATTTTTGAAGTCCTGTTGGCACGCATCAGCAGACAGTTGAAATAGACGCAGACCTCGGGCACCATTGCCCTGCCTTCCTCATCTTTAGCCGAGGCAATTTCCACCGCCGATATGAGATTTTCCTTGCCGTCGGTCCGGGGTACGCCTATGGGCAGCTGACTCCCGGTGAAGACAACAGGCTTGGTGAGATTGTCTATCATAAAACTGAGGGCGGATGCCGAATAAGACATAGTGTCGGTGCCGTGCAGAATTACGAAACCGTCGTAGGAACAGTATTTATCGCGAATGATTTCCACGAGTTTCACCCACATCGAAGGCTCTATGTCCGAGGAGTCTATTGCCGGAGAAAAGGAATGGGAATCAATACGGCAGGCGAACTTGGAAAGTTCAGGCACCTCTTTCAGTATCTGGCTGAAATCGAATGGTTTCAGGGTATTGTCCGAAGGGTCTTCCTTCATACCTATGGTGCCTCCGGTATAAATGATGAGTATGGAACTTTTGACTGTTTTCATATTCCGAAAAGTTTTTCCGCATTTGAGGTGGTGTGGGATGCCACCTTTTCCAGGGTGAGGTCTTTCAGATCCGCAAGTTTCTGGGCTATTACCGGGATTAGTGCACTTTCATTGCGCAGTCCCCTGTACGGAGCAGGGGTCAGGTAGGGGGAATCCGTTTCGAGCACTATCCTGTCTATGGGTATGTGTCTGACAGTCTCTGCTATGGCGGCCTTGCGGAAGGTCAGGACACCACCTATACCCACGAACCAGTCTCCATAGCGCTGGATTTCGCTAAAGGTTTCATAACTGCCGGTGAAGGCGTGCAATACTCCACGCAAACCCCTGCCCCTATAGTCGGAGATGATGCTCAGAATGCGCCCCGTGGCTTCTCTATTGTGAACTATCACCGGCAGACCGAGTTGGAGAGAGAGGTCCAGCTGGGCACGGAAAACCTCTTCCTGGACCGCTTCGTCATAACCTTCCCAATAAAAGTCCATCCCTATTTCCCCGACTGCATACACCTTCCTGCCTGAGTACTTCAGGACAGCTTCCAACTGGGATGTCCAGTCCGGCCCGAGTTCAGTGGGGTGCAGTCCGATGCAGGGGAAGACATTGTCCGGAAAAAGAGAGGCAAGGGAGAACATTGCATCCCTGACACTTTCATCGGTGTCGGGAAAGACGATTTTGGTAACCCCGCATTCCACTGCCCTGCGGACGACTTCCGGGGAAGTGTTTCCGTAGGCGTTATCGTAAAGGTGTGAATGGGTATCAATGTATTTAGGCATAAGTCCCGGTCATTTTTGTGCAAATATAGCAATCCTTGGAAAAACTCGGGTTCAGCAAGTCCTGATTATTTGATTTTGGATTAGAGAAGGGTGCATCGGCGGAGAAGGTCGGTACTGATGAAACCGTCGGACTCAAGCAGGTTCACCAATTCCGACAGCCGGCTGAACTTGCATTCCAGGAGGGAGGCCATTTCCTCCATTCCGATTCCGGGTCTGGACCTTACCAGAGCCAGGATTTCACCCATCATTCTGAACTTGTCTTCAGGCAAGACCCCGGAATAACGGTCCTCAAGCCTGCGTTCAGACCTGTGCTTCACATCTGCTCCCAGTCCCAGCCTCAAGTTAAGGTCGTCCAGAGAATTGATAATTTCCGCAATTTCCTCTCTCACAAGCAGATTGCAGCCCTCGGAATGCAGGTCGCCCAAACGTCCGGGAAGCACGAAAACATTCCTGTCGTATGAAAAAGCCTGGCGGCAGGTCGCCATCCCGCCTCCCCTCACTGATGATTCCACGAGAATTACGCTGTCCGAAAGGCCTGCGATGATGCGGTTTCGCCGAAGAAAGTTGACCGCAATCGGGGCAGTGCCCGGAGGGTAATCAGTAACCAGGGCGCTCGCGGGGTAAGAGGCAAGTCTTGCCGCGAAATTGCGGTGTCTGCGCGGGTACACGTCGTCCGGACCGGTGGCCATCACCGCAATGCCGGGCATACCGGATTGCAAGGCCTCCGTATGGGCCACAATATCAACCCCAAGAGCCAACCCGCTGACTATGCAGGGAGGCTGTTCCGACAAGGAGAGTTTGCGCACCAGTTCTCTGCATTGCGTTTCACCGTAGGGAGTAAGGTCCCTGGTGCCCACGACAGCCACGAAATGCCGGGTGGAAAACACCTCCCGGAGACTGTCCCTGCTGCGTATAAACAGTCCGGCGGGGGCATCGGGGCATTGCTTGAGACGTGCAGGATAATCGGGAGAAGTGATGCCTATGAACTCCGCCCCGGCTGCGGCAGCCCTTTCAAGAGAGATGCCGGCCTTGTCGAGTTCCTCTTGACAGAGACGCCTGCGGTACTTGTTGCCGAGAATCCGGTCCTTGCAGTCATCAGACAGGGAGAACACAGCCGAAGCGCTGCCCATCGATTCGATTAGGGCCCGTGCAACCCGTGGTTCATATCCGAAGATGCTGTTCAGAGCACAGAGGCAAACATTTTCAAAATCATTCATAATCCAAAAATTTTGCCCCAAATCTATGTCACAAAAACGAAAAAATCGCCATTTGTTAAAAAACTATGACGATTTTTCCTTTTTTCATCAGAAAAAATGTTACCATTCGTCGGGAACCCGGTTTTCCGCCCTGACAAGGTCAGATTATCAGAAGTGCATCTCCGTATGGACCGAACTTGTAATCCCCCTCAAGAGCCTGCTTGTAGGCCTCCATTACTTTCTCATACCCTCCGAAAGCAGCCACGGACATCAGCATAGTGGATTCCGGGGTGTGGAAGTTGGAAACTATAGCGTCAGGAACCGAAAAGCGGTACGGCGGGAAGATGAATTTGTTGGTCCAGCCGTCGAAAGGTTTCACCTTGTCATCAGTGGTGACAAAGGTCTCAAGCCCCCTTATCACAGTAATGCCGACCGCAAGGACCTTATGACCGGCATCCTTGGTGCTGTTGATCTGTGCGGCTGCCTCAGGAGTGACGATAAGCCTCTCGGAATCCATCTTGTGCTTGGACAAGTCCTCCACATCCACTGCGCGGAAGTGTCCTATGCCCATATGCAGGGTGATGTAGGCCTTGTTGATATCCTTGAGTATCATCCTGTTAAACAATTCACGACTGAAGTGAAGGCCGGCAGCAGGCGCTGAAACCGCTCCTTCCTCGGTGGCATAGATGGTCTGGTAACGCTCGGCATCCTCCGGAGTCACCTTAGGTTTCACCCATTTCGGCACAGGTGTTTCACCCAGAGAAAAGAGCACAGACTTGAATTCCTCATAACTGCCGTCATAGAGGAATCTCAGGGTACGTCCACGGCTGGTTGTATTGTCTATGACTTCAGCAACGAGTGAATCATCCTCTCCGAAATAAAGTTTGTTGCCGATTCTGATTTTTCTGGCCGGGTCCACGATCACATCCCACAGCCTCTGCTCACTGTTGAGTTCCCTCAGGAGGAAGACTTCAATATCCGCACCCGTTTTCTCCTTTTTTCCGTAAAGTCGGGCCGGAAAGACTTTGGTATTGTTGAATACGAAGGTGTCACCCTTGTCGAAATAATCGATGATATTCTTGAACAACTTATGTTCTATCTCACCGGTGTCCTTGTGGAGCACCATAAGTTTACACTCGTCGCGCCAATAGGACGGCTCAGAGGCAATCTTGTCTGAATTCAGGTTGAATTTAAACTGTGAAAGTTTCATTTTCCGCTAAAAAATTATCTGTTCTACACTCTTCCGGTGGACAGCGCCACAGCAACTTAAGCTATGGATTGACCAACACCACAAGTATAGAGTTATACGAATTTTTCAGAAAAATGTTTCACTTTCCTATTGGAATTTGCAAAAAATCATATGCGGACCTCCCTGAACACCTCAGCAATGGAAGGATAGGTGTTGTGAAGATAGGGAGGAAGGGAGGACTTAGCCACCCAGGCAGCCTTGGTTATGTCCTCTTCCCTCTGCGGAGTCAGGTCCGTAGGATTGTTGTAGAGCATATCGAACCACCAGGTGTGCTTGAGGTGCCAGACTCCGTTGCGCCGGTAACAATGGTCAGTCACGCAAATCAGGTCCCTCAAAATCAGGCCCTCCACTCCGGTTTCCTCTTCCACTTCACGAAGGGCGCAGGTCTGAATGGTTTCCCCGGGCTCCTGATGACCCTTCGGAAGGTCCCACATATCATTGCGCCTTATGAGCAAGTAGTCTCCCCTGCGGTTGGAAACGAGGCCTCCCCCGGCACACACCTGCACAAATTCGGCGCAGATGCTGTTGTAGGTGAGTTCCGGATTTTCGGAAGGGATATAGACCCTGTGCAGGGAATCTGACTTTTCGAAGAGATTTACAAGCTCGTGAATGATGGAAGTTCCTGAAAGGGAGGTGTTTCCGTCACCGGAAAGACAGAATATCACTGCATTGGGGTCAGAAAGGGCCGCCTCGTCTTGAGGACATATTATTATGCACCTATTTTCAAAGTATATTCTGTGAGTTTCCATTAAAACATTGTATTTTTGCAAACAATAGAGGCAAAAGCCCGCAAATATAAGGATTTATCCTTTACACCTGAAAACTTTTATCATTTATGGCAACCTACAAAAGCAAACAGACTCTGGTTTCAAAGGCTCCTTACGAACTTTATATGGCAATAACGGACCTCAGGAACATCATCAATATGCTCCCGGCTGACAAGCGGGAAGGAGTGACTGCAGATTTTGACAGCATCCACGCCACCGTCCAGGGATTCAGCATAGGAGTGAGGGTAACGGAGAGGTCCCCTTACAATCTCATCCGGCTCAAGGATGACGGCGCCCCTTTCTCATTCAGCATAGAACTGCATTTCGATCAGGCGGCATATTCTTCCCAGACCCTTTTCCAGATAGTCGTGGAAGCTGAACTCAATTTTATGATGAAAACCCTGCTGGGTTCCAAGATTCAGACAGCACTGGACAAAATTGCGGAAGGGCTCGCAGATGCTTCCAATGGCAAGATGCCGGAAGGCTTCGATCCGAAACAGTTCGGATTCTGATGAAAGAAGATACTTTCACCGGGATGCTCCGGGATGCCTTCGGGAGCAACAGGGCAGAGATCATCCTGGAAGCCCTGAAAGAAGAGGCTTCCACTGCAATCCGCCTGAATCCGTTCAAGACTGAAACTGAACCCGAAACAGTAAAGGGAACTTTCGGAAACGTGCCTTGGTGCAGGCTCGGCAGAATCTTGTCCGAAAGGCCTTCCTTCACCCTCGACCCCGCCTTCCACAGCGGTGTGTACTATGTTCAGGATTCCTCTTCCATGTTCGTGGGACAGGTTTTCCGCGAAATGCTGGGCAAGCCGGAAGGAGTGCTGAAGGTTCTGGATCTCTGTGCTGCGCCCGGAGGCAAGACTACGGATATGGCATCCTCACTCAGAGAACATTGCGGCAACGGTTTCCTGCTGGTGTCCAACGAAGTCATGTCCAACCGTTGCGGCATCCTTGCGGACAATGTGGCCAGATGGGGAGATCCCAATGTTATCGTCACCTCGGCCGACCCGTCCGCTTTCGCAAAACTGCCGGGATTCTTTGACATTATACTCACGGACGTTCCCTGTTCGGGAGAAGGTATGTTCCGCAAGGACGAGGAGGCCGTCAGACAATGGTCCGGAGAAAATGTGGAACTGTGCTGCGCCAGACAAAAGAGAATACTTGCCGACGTGTGGCCGGCCCTGAAGGACGGAGGGCTGCTGGTATATTCCACCTGCACCTTCAACACGAAGGAAAATGACGGGAACGTGGAATGGGCGTCCGAAACACTGGGAGCAGAAATCGCCACTCCTGAATGCGGATTTCCCGGAGTGCTCAGGACCGGGTGCGGATACTCCCTGGCTCCCGGACTGGTCCCTGGAGAAGGCCAATATTGCGCGGTCCTCAGAAAAATCGGGGGAAACGCTGCAGGACAAAGAGGCAGCCGGACATCAAGACCGGAGAAAAGCGGTAAACCGGACGGGGCAGAAAAATTATTGAAAAGCCTGTTCACCTTTGACCCGGTGGTATCGGACAGGAACGGAACCTTGATAGCCTCACCCGCAGAGATTGCCGCAGAAATTGCGGTCATAACCCGAACCGTCCGCACCATTTCTTCCGGAGTCAAGTGCGGGTGTCTTAAAAACGGCAAACTGGTGCCGGATGAAGACCTGATACTCAATGCTTTCCTCAGGGAAAATGCATTTGAAGAAGTGGAAACTGACAGGCAGACCGCCCTATCGTATCTGCACAGGGACGGGATAGTGCTGGATGCTGGAATTCCGAAAGGTTATGTGGCCCTGACCTGGCGCGGAATCCGTTACGGGGTGGTGAACAATCTGGGAAACCGCTGCAACAATCTGCATCCTATGAACCGCCGCATCCTCAGGAGCATTTGAGGGGCTGACCAAGAACCTTCTTTTCAGCTCCTGGGGGTCTTTCTGGCTTCTTCGACAGTCTTGTCCACCACAATCCAGAATTTGTAGAAAGCTTCTTCTCCCAACTTGGAGTAGCGGCCCACAAGAGCCTTGACCTGAGGCATCATATATTCGGAAGTAACCGACCATTCGCCCTCTGACGGCCTTATACCCTGTTTTGCAGCATAAGCAAGGAACTGCCCTTCAATGTTGCGGCTTTCCATCCAAGCCTCCAGACGGTCGAAATCGTCAATGGCGGACAACTCGGAACGGTAACGGTCGAACATAGCACTTGCGAAACGCATAGCCACCGCCTTCTTATTGCATTTTATGTAGAAATCCGAGGCTTTGGTGGTATCTATAGGCACGAATACATCCGGGACTATGCCTCCGCCGCCATAGACGCGGCGGCCTCCTGCCGTGTAGTACTCCTCGTCTGTATTTACCTTGATACTGTCGGCCGAAGTCATTTCCCCGCTGGCATATCTTTCATATATATCGTAGGCATAGTGATCGGTGTAAGGCTTTTGGATGCAACGTCCCGATGGAGTGTAAAATCTTGCTACGGTGAGCCTGAGGCCGCTTCCGTCCGTGAAATTGACAGGCTCCTGAACCAGACCCTTGCCGAAGGATCTGCGTCCAACGATGACTCCCCTGTCATTGTCCTGCATAGCCCCAGCAAAAATCTCGCTGGAAGATGCCGAACCCTCGTCTATCAGGACCGAAAGCTGCAAATCCTTGAGTTTGCCCCTGCCGTCTGCATCCAGGTCGGAGCGTTTGCGGTGCAAGCCCTCCATATACACCACCTTGTCTCCCTTGTTCAGGAACTCGTTGCAGAGGAGGTAGGCCTGGTCGAGATAGCCTCCTGTGTTTTCCCTCAGGTCAAAGATGAGGTGAGTCATCCCGAGAGCCTTAAGACGCTCTGCGGCTGTGATGAACTCGGAATAAGTGGTGCGTGTGAATTTGGTCAGACGCAAGTAGCCTGTGGTATCATCCAGCATAAAGGCGGCATCCACGCAATGAACCGGAATCTTGTCACGGGTAATGTCGAAAGGTATCTTTTCACCTCCCCTTTCAACCGTAATCCTGACCTTTGTGCCTGCGGGACCTTTCATCAGTCTCACCATAGAATCCTGGGGAGTCTTATGCCCTGCTATTTCCCTGGCGTCCACCCGTATAATCCGGTCTCCCTGCTGCAGTCCGGCCTTTTCCGACGGACCGCCCGGAATGACGCTGAGCACTATTGCCGTGTCATTGGGCACATTGAACTGAATGCCTATTCCCTCGAAATTGCCGGAGAGTTCGGTCTCGGAAGCCTCCAGCTCCACCGGAGGAAGATATACGGAGTGAGGATCCAGTTTGCCCAAAGCCGCAACCACTGCCGCATCGGTCAATTCCTTGACATCCACAGTGTCCACATAGTTTTCCTGAATCTGCTGAAGTATGAGGTTGAGTTTGCGCCAACGGTTGTAATCCCCATCGAAAGTCTTCTGCCTGTTTACGAAAGTGAAGACTATGAGTGTTGCCAAAACCCCGATGACAGCGCCGAGTGCGGCTGACACTGCCGCATAAGTATTCCTTTTCATTGTTGCAATCGTTTTATAAGATCAGCCGACCTGCTCAATTTCTATACCTGCCCGTCGAAGTAGGTCCACCCCGTCAGTCAGCCGGTAGGCGTCGGTATAGACCACACGCCTTATGCCGGCCTGAATGATGAGTTTTGCACATTCCACACAAGGGGAAGCCGTCACATAGAGAGTCGCCCCTTCTGAAGAATTGCCCGACTTGGCAACCTTGGTGATGGCATTGGCCTCCGCGTGGAGCACATACGGCTTGGTGACCCCGTTCTCGTCCTCACACACGTTCTCGAAGCCGGAGGGGGTGCCATTGTAGCCGTCGGATATGATCATCCTGTCCTTGACTATCAAAGCCCCCACCTGCCGTCTCTTGCAATAGGAGTTTCTTGCCCAGACGGCGGCCATTTCCAGATATGCCTTGTCGAATTTTTCCATTAATTTTTGAGGATTACTTAGAATTGCGCTGATACAGGTAACGTTTGATGCTCTTCTTCGGAGTCCTTTCAAAGTCTTCCGGCATAATTTCCACAGTCTTGACCTTTGCGTAATTCGGCAGAAGGTCATTTGCAGATTTGACGAGAGTCTCGATACGGGCCTGAAGCTGCTCTGCGGACATTCCGTCCTTTTCTGCCAGCTGGAAATCCGGATAGATGAGGGCAGTAAGTCCACCATTATCCTCAATCACCAATGAATCAATCACATAGGACAGAGAATTGAGGACCGTTTCTATTTCCTCAGGATAGATATTCTGACCGGAAGGACCGAGAATCATACATTTGCAGCGGCCTTTGAGGAAGAGATAGCCATCCTTGTCCACCACTCCCATATCACCGGTCTTGAACCATCCGTCTTCCGTAAAGACTGCCTTGGTGGCATCTTCGTTCTTGTAATAGCCAAGGAAAACATTCTCTCCCCTGACCATCACTTCTCCCGGGATATTCTCGGGATCTGAGGAATCTATCCTGATTTCAAGATTCGGCGCCACCTTTCCGCAAGAGTAAAGTTTCACGGTCTCCCATCCGTCATAAGCTATGATAGGACCGCACTCAGTCATACCGTAGCCGACAGTGAAAGGGAAATGGATTTTCTTGAAGAAATCCTCCACATCCTTGTTGAAAGCGGCTCCACCTATGATCACTTCATAAAATCGGCCTCCGAATGCGTTCACGAGTTCCGACTTCACCTTATTGAGAATCACCTGGTCCAGAAGAGGGAGACGGAGCAGCTGGCGTATTCCGTTCTTCTCCAGAATCGGGCGCACCTTGTTCTTGTAGATTTTTTCAATCACCAGAGGCACGGAAACCACGAGATCAGGCTTGATTTCGTCCAAGGCCTGCATAATGATCTTCGGACTCGGAATTCTGGTGAGGAAATGTATGTGTGCACCGCAGACAATTTCATAGAGGACCTCGAACATAAGACCGTACATATGTGCTGAAGGCAACATAGCCACCACATTGCTGGTGTTGTTCAGGCTCGGCACGGCCACCTTTGCGAATTCGACATTGGACTGAATGGTCCTGTAAGGAATCATAACGCCTTTTGAGAATCCTGAGGTTCCGGAAGTGTAATTGATGAGGGCGAGTTCATTAGGGGAATCCTCATAATAGTTGAGGCTTTCCGGACCGAATGATTCGGGATATTTCTCTCCGAACAGACTGTTCAGATGCTCACGGGCATAAGTTATCTTATCGTTTGCCGCATAGATGAGCCTGAAGGTGTCAATGCGGGTAATAGCCTGAAGCTCCGGCATTTCGGACTCGGAAAGTCCTTCCCATACCGTCGGGTCCACAAACAGGATCTTTGCCTCGGAATGGTTCACGAGATGGTGAATGTTGCCCGGTTTGAATTCGTGAAGAAGCGGAACCGGAACCGCTCCGTAGGTCATGGTTGCAAGGAAAGACACAGCCCAGTTCACCTGGTTGCGTCCGCAGATTGCCACTTTGTCTCCCTGTTTCAGGCCGCAATGCTCGAACAGAATGTGAATTTTTGCGATTCTTTCTGCCAGATCTCGGTAGAAAATGGTGGTTCCCTTGTAGTTTGAGAGCGCAAGGCAGTCCCAATTGTCTCGGAATGCCTTCTCAAACATTTTGTTTACTGATTTGTATTCCATAATCTGTTGAAAATTATGTTCTAACCAATGAAAGTACCTTCAAATTCTGACTTTTCGGACTTTGCCGTCGTAGGATTGCGCAGACACCACCCCATCTCCTTCATCACTCACCTGAGCATCTGCCCGGAATATTGCATTGCCCTTGAATCTGGACAATGGGTCTCCTCCGTTTGCCGGGTAGATGAGAGTCTGACGCGATGTTCTGACTATCCAACAGGAGGAATCACCCGACACCATCCTTTCCGGCATTGCAACCACAGGCTCGGAAGGTTTTATTCCAAGCCAGCGCGGATCCGGCTTACCGTCGAGGGAATATCTTGCTATGCTGTTGTCCTTGTGCAGAATGGTCAGCACATACTTCCCGTTCTCTTTCTGAACGAGGGGACCCAGGAGTATTTCCCTGCCCAAATCCACAGGATAAGGATTGACATAGCGGCCCTTGCGGTCCAATATATAAATGCGGGAACCCGAGGCAAAAAGGAACTGGAGTCTGCCGTTGCCGTACATATCCACATTGACCACCGAGCCGCAGATAGGAGTCTTGAAAGGAATCGTCCAGATTCCCTTCCCGGATTCTTCCTTGAGGCTGAGACTCAGGTTCTTGTTCTGAACGAAAAGGTTATTGCGTCCTGTGTCCGAATTTTTGACAGTAAACGGCCCGGAAGGCAACTGCAATTTTACAGGGGCCTCCGCATCCGGTGCCTGAGTCCTTTGAAGTTTTGCTGCATACAGACTCAAACTGATTTCAGGCATAGACTTGCGGACAGGGTCGAGGCTGAGTATGGCAGGCATCATATCCACTCCTTCAAGAGACTTTCCGACAGCCTTTCTCCAGCTGGTTGAGAAGGGTGAGTAAGGGCCGGCATCCGCAGACATATAGGCCACAAGGACAGCGGATGATGGAATTTCTCCGCTGAGGGATGCATCATCCAGTTTCTGCTCAAGAGTGTAGGACAACGACCTGATGTATTCTTTGACCGCCAGGCTGTCTCCGCTTATCATCCACCCATCGTAGATGCGGGCATATTTTTCCTTTCCCCTGTCGAATGTAGAACCTAAAAGGGATTTCAGGACTCCTGAATAGGGATAATCCCTGTACAAGGTATCCAGACCACGTTGCCTTCCCAAGCGGATCAGGTTCACGGAAGCCAAGCTGTCCCTGAATGGGAAATGGGCCACTGCTATCTCGGATGGCTTCAAGGACTTCATACAATCCAGAGGAGACTCCCCCAGACTTTTCTTGAGAGCATTTCTCTCATAGCGCACATCGGAGAGCTTCATTGAACCGTCAAGGTAATGGTCATAAGCCTCCAAAAGGTCATCCACCGAATCCAAAGGCAGGGATAAAGCCCACTTGGTGCCGGACGGCAAAATGCCGAATACGGAAGAAGACGATGCCTTGAGACCGGAAAAGACCCTGACAAGGTCTGTGTCCATATCAGAAACGACGGTGCCGGTGAGTTTGGCCGAAGACTCCCCGAATTCCAGGGAGAAGGTGGCCCAGTCAGCGAAACCGGACAGTTTTCCGACAGTCCTGCAGTATTTTGTGTTGACGACGGCTCGGGCAAGCTGATCCGTAGAGTTTACGTCGAAATAGAGCCTGTTGTCTCCGGATGACACAGCGGCGGCTGCCGAGAAGCCCTGCGAGTCATAAATCGACACAGCATCGTTCAGATGCCGCAGAGAAGAATTGATGACATTGACTGAAGGAGATACCAACAGGATTCTGCGTTTGCGGAGAGATTCATTGACGGACAATATGGTGGAACAGTCACAGTCCTTGCAGACATAACCGGCAGCCGAAGCCATAGCCGTCATTTTACTGATTTCAGAATCCAAATCTGAGTCTGCAGCACTCCCGGCATCAAAAATATACAGCGGAGTGATGTTTCTGGCATAGTGGTAAGATACGACCAGAGGATTCCTTGACATTGAGGGGAAAGCCCCGGCAAGCACAGAATCGGCAAGAGTCTTTTCAAAAGACTGTTTCCTGCCATTGGATGAGTCCGGATTTTTGGAAAATACATTCCCGGAAGCCACGAGCAGTTTGTCGAAACTGACCACTGCCACTGCATTGGATGGGACTGCACATATAAGGGGATCCTGCCGGAACGAGAAAATGGATTTTCCGCCTCCACTGCCGCCGAAAAGAATGAACATCAGCACCGCAATGCCCACAAGCATAGCAGACAGGACGGAAATGGCTGCAATCAGGGATTTTCTATTCATCCTGACAGGTCTTTGTGGCATCCGCGACGACCTCTATCTCCACTTTTACTCCCAAAGGAAGTGCTGCAACCTGAAAGCAGGCACGTGCGGGCTTGTCCTGAGTGAAATATTCTGAATAAACCGCATTCATAGCCTTGAAATCCGCTATGTCGGAGAGAAGAACAGTGGTCTTCACAACATCTCCGTATCCCAGACCGGCTGCCTCAAGTATGGCTCCCACATTTTTGAGTGCCTGATGGCTCTGTTCTTCAATAGTCGAAGCCACTGTACCGTCTGCCGGATTTACCGGTATCTGTCCGGAAACGAAAAGCAGACCGTTTGAGAGAACGGCCTGTGAATAAGGTCCTACTGCTGCAGGAGCCTTGTCTGTTGCGATAATCCTTTTCATATTTGACTCTGGTAGTCCCGAGCAGAATCGAACTGCTATCTAAAGTTTAGGAAACTTCCATTCTATCCGTTGAACTACGGGACCATCCGGAAGAGGCCGAAATTACTCGGCCTTCTTCTCGATAATCTGACGGCCGCGATAATAGCCGCACTCAGGACAAACTCTGTGGAACATTATAGTTGCACCACAGTTTGAGCAAGTTGCGAGGGTAGGAACCACAGCCACATCGTGAGTTCTTCTTTTGTCACGTCTCTGTTTGGAGACTTTTCGTTTCGGATGTGCCATATTGTTATTATTTTTAATTATTTATTATCAAACAAACCGGCTAAAGCCGCAAAAGGTCCGTCATTTTCAGGTCTTTCGTCTGATTTTCCGGGATTGAGATATTTCAAAGCCTGCGGGTTGCATTGCCCGTCTTCGTGGTGACGCTGAATCGGAAGACTCAGGCAAAGATAGTCATAAACCACCTGCGAGAGGTCCAATTCAGTTTCCTCCACTCCGATAAAAACCAGTTCCCTGTCATCCTCCGGTGCAGTCTCGGTCCGGCCTTCGTGCCTGACTTCGAGCAACGCTTCGGATTCAACCGGAATCTGCAATTCTTCAAGGCATCTGTCGCAATTCACTGTGAGACTGCCCTTCATCAGGACATCCACCAGCACCTTTGCTTCATTTTTTCGAGCCTTGATCTCCACAGATACGTCCGCATCAAGGATTTCAGTATTCCCAAAACTGACAAAGAACTTTCCATCCAAAGCTCCGGACCAAAGCCTTTCTCCGGATGACAATCCATTCAGATCTATAAGTAAAAAATTATCCATAGACACAAAAATAGATTTGAGCCGACAAAGGTAAGAATAATTTTTTCCAAAACCAATTTATAGGCTCAATATTTCTAACAAAGAGCCGAAAATCGTCATCACTCCTCATCCGAGGCATCTCCGCCGCGTCTCTTTCTCTCAATCGGGTCGAGAATAATCTTCCTCAGACGCATAGATTTCGGAGTCACCTCCACGAGTTCATCTTCCTGTATGTATTCCAACGCCTCCTCAAGAGAAAAAACTATAGGCGGCGGCAGCATCACCTTGTCGTCGCTTCCGGATGCACGCATATTGGTGAGTTTCTTGGTCTTGCAGATATTGATGTTGAGGTCGCGTTCACGGGTATGCTCCCCTACCACCTGTCCTGCGTAGATGTCCACACCCGGATCTATGAAGAAACGGCCCCTGTCCTGAAGCTTGTCCATAGAATATGCAACTGACACACCTGTTTCCAAAGACACGAGCGAACCGTTGGTCCTGCGCTCTATATCACCCTTGTATGGTTCGTAATCCTTAAACCTGTGTGCAACCACTGCCTCGCCCTGAGTTGCGGTGAGCAGGTTGCTGCGCAGTCCCATCAGGCCCCTTGCCGGAATGTCGAATTCAAGGTGGGTGCGGTCTCCCCTGTTCTCCATATGGATGAGAGCGGCCTTGCGGCGGGTGGAAATCTCTATTGCCTTGCCCACGAACTCTTCAGGAACATCTATGGTAAGGTTCTCTATAGGCTCGCACCTCTGGCCGTTGATGGTTTTGTCTAGGACTTTGGGCTGCCCCACCTGAAGTTCGAAACCTTCGCGGCGCATAGTCTCGATGAGCACCGAAAGATGGAGCACTCCTCGCCCATATACTATAAAGGAATCGGCATTCGGACCCGGTTTCACCCTGAGAGCAAGATTCTTCTCGAGCTCTTTCTCCAGACGCTCCTTCAGGTGGCGGGAGGTGACGAACTTGCCTTCACGGCCGAAGAAAGGAGAGTTGTTGATGCAGAAAAGCATACTCATAGTGGGCTCATCCACTGCAATAGGCGGCAGCGGTTCCGGGTTTTCGAAGTCTGCGATGGTATCTCCGATTTCAAATCCGTCTATGCCCACGACAGCGCAGATGTCCCCGCACTGCACGCTTTCAACCTTGGTCTTGCCCAGGCCGGTAAAACTCATCAGGTCCTTGATTTTCTGTTTCTGGATGATGTCGTATCTCTTGCAGAGGCTTATGTTCATTCCCGCCTTGAGTTCTCCCCTGGTGACCCTTCCGATGGCAATACGTCCCACATAAGGGGAATATTCCAGGGAGGAGATGAGCAGCTGAGGAGTACCCTCAACCACCTGAGGAGCCGGAACAGCCTCCAGAATGGTGTCCAGCAGAGCTGTGATGTCAGTTGTCGGC
>JALFCH010000062.1 GCA_022771245.1 Rikenellaceae bacterium
TTCAAATGGTACACTCCGGACGAAGTTCCCCAGCAGAAACTGGACGTACTCGTGGCCCAGCCCAACATAGACCCCTATCACAAATTTGTGCAGATGAGCCGCAGGGAACAGGATGAACTGCTTGAGTCCCAACTCATTCCCGCACTGGATGAATATAAGGAGCAGATGTTGTCGGACAGTCTTTGGAGAGGCCGTGAGTCTGTGCCGGGTATGTTGATTCTTGCTCCCGAAACCTTCACATCCTACGTTTTCACGAATTCCCCAGAAGAAAGCAGCACACTGAACAGATTCAAGAACCTGCTGAAAGACTGTCCGGGCGTGAATATGATAGTGGGAGCTTCTTCCTACAGCATCATAGCATCCGGGGACAGACCGAGCCACACAGCACGCACCTACGGAGATGGACTATGGATTGAGTCCCATAATTCGGCAATTATGATTGACGGAAGCGGCCGCAACCAGTTTTTCCACAAGAACAAGCTGGTGGTGGCTGTGGAAATGCTGCCCTATCCGGTGGTGTTCGACCCTATTGACAGGGCACTGGGCGGAGTGATGGGGCGCTGCATAGGGCAGGGCCGGGTGAGCAATCTGGACTATGTGGCTGAGGATGCCGACGGCAGGACGGTGAAAGTGCCTGTGGGCTGCGCAATCTGCTATGAATCAGTCTATGGTGACTATTGCCGGGACTATATTCTGCAAGGAGCCAGGGCTTTGACCATAATCACCAACGATGCCTGGTGGGGAGACACTCCGGGCTATCGTCAGCATCTGAGTTATGCATCCCTGAGGGCCATCGAGACCCGCCGCTGGATTGGACGCTGCGGGAACACCGGGATTTCAGGCCTGATTGATGACAAAGGCAGGATAGTGGAAAAGGGACCGTGGTGGGAAAAGGCAACTTTGCGCTTTGCACTGCCGTTGAAAGAGGAGATTACTCCGTTTGTGAGATACGGAGATGTGACCGGGCGAATCTGCACCTGGACATTTATTCTGCTGCTGGCTGCTATGATAGTGAAAACACTCACAGGAGACCGGGAAAAATCGGCAAGATCCGGAAAGAAAACTAGAAAAGCGTAGGCTGGCAATCATCCAGGACGGAGATTATCCTCATAAGGACGGACTCACGGAAAAGGGCTGAACGGGATTTTACCTTGAACTTGTCGGTGTAGAGCCTCACGGCTGCCCATTCCTGGTCATTGAGGTAGATGACCTGACGATGCCTGCGTTGTTGTCTATCCCTTGCAGCTTGACGCATAGAGACTTGGCTTTCAACAGCCTTGCTCCTGTGAGCTTTGCCGGAAGATTTTGCCTTGCGCGATTTGGAGGATTTGCCGGTTTTTGCAGTTTTTGTTGCCATAGTTCCGAAAGTCTGAATTGATTTCCAAATATAGATATTTTCATATTAAATGGCTATATTTGCAATCGGATTTGCGCATTTTTACGCGTTTAATTGCAAACTTTTAAAACCATTTTTATGAAGAAGTTCATTATCGTTTGCGCTGCAACTCTCCTTGCTGTGGTTGCAGTCAATGCACAGCCACGTGCGATTGGTGGCAGGGTTGCCTATGGCGTGGGATTTTCATATCAGCACTCTATGGGATTGGACAATATGATTTCCGTAGATGTCGATTTTCCGGGATATAGTGGAGGAATCGGAGTTGCTGCAACCTACGACTGGATTTTCCCGATTACTGCCTGGACTCAGAAGGGTGAGTGGAACTGGTATGCCGGTGTGGGAGCAGGACTCGGATTCGGATGGCCTTCCGCACATACCGAGACTTGGGGCAGCATCAAATCCCGTGTGAGTACCGGGGCATTCAACATAGGTGTGGCCGGACGCATCGGAGTTGAATACAACTTCTGGTTCCCGCTCCAGCTTTCAGTTGACTGGAGACCTGTCATCGGGCCTGCAATTGCCTGGAACAATATCACACGTACCGGAGATTTGTCAGGAACCGGACTTCAGGCCAAGGATCACGACACTTATGTTGGGTTTGGTACCGGGGCACTCTACGCCAGTGCTATCTGCATCGGTGTACGTTACAGGTTCTAAACAATCGGCGCCCCACAAAAAAGGCTGACCATTTCGCGATGGCCAGCCTTTTTTGTGTCATTGCCGGAGAGACCGGAAATCTGTCAGTGTCCCGGAGGAGGACCCATAGGCCCACGTCCGCCGGGGCCACCGCGCATCTGCTGCCCAGCCTTGCCGAAGTTGCCGAACCTCCAGGTGAGGGAGAGGATGACATAACGCCCGAGAGTATTGTTGCGCACCTCCTGATGATAGTTGGAAGCATCTGTGATGCTCAGGTTCTTGGACTGGTTGAGCAGGTCATAACCCTTGATGGAAAGGGTGAGCTGCTTCTTGAGGAAGGATTTGGAGAACTCGGCGCTAAGCACGAATTCATCCTCCTGAGGAGTGGTGTAGCCGTTGTACCAGTTGTAGTTCAACTCCGAAGAAAGGGCAAAATCGTAAGGTATGGTCCAGTTCATCGAGAAGGACACCTGATTGTTCCAGCGGGCATCCTGGGTGGTCTGGACCGTGTACCAGCTCTTGGTGACAGTGGTTTTTCCTCCGAGGTTAAGCTCCACAAAATCGTTTGAATACTTGAAGGTGAGTCTTTCCGTGACATTGAGATTGTCTATGACATTGGTGGAAAAGGCATTGTTGAAATCCAATTTCGCGGATGAAGGATTCGCATGGTCGAAGAAATCGGCATTGAAAAGCTCGTAGTTGAAATCTGCAGTCGCGGCATCATAGTATCTGGAGGTGTCCAAGGATGTCGTACCTATATAGGAGGAAGCCTGACTGAAATTGGCCCTGAAGAAATTCATCACCGAAAAATTGGACTTGGCTATAGGAGCATTGAGGAAGAAATCCACGCCGGCCGAACCGCTCAGAGGCCCGTTCATAGGCATATTGTACTGCACTCCGTTGCCGTCATACCATACAGCACTCACAATCGGATTCTGCACCATAGAGGCACTGAAGCGTCCGCGGATGGAGAAGAAGGTCTGCTTGTTGGTGTAGCCGAAAAAGCCTCGGAGGTTGTGCGAGAAATAAGGCTGGAGGTAGGGATTACCGAAACTGAGGTTCAGAGGGTTGGAATTGTCCGGCACAGGCATCAGCTGAGTGATGGAAGGCTGGGTGGAACGCCCACGGTAAAACATCCTCATTTCCGAATTGTCGTTGAATTCATAACTGAACATAGCCTGAGGAGCCCATCTCCAGGTGGTGTAGGTCGTGTCTATGGGCTGCACTGCGTTCCGGGTCACATTGGTCGTGATGGTCGGCTGAAGGGATGCACCTATCTGAACGCGGAGTTTGCCCTTCTGGTACTGGATATTCACTCCGGCGTTATGGTCCTGGGAAATATTGGTGATGGTGCTGGAATAGATGCCGTTCTCCACCTTCTCCGCATCGTTGAAGATGCCCGGGGCGAAAGTTTCAGACAATGCACCGGAATCCCAAACTTTCTTGTCGGAGAAGGAACGCGCCCAATTGTAGCTGTAGGTGGCCTCCATATAGAAGTCGTGCCCCAGAGGCTCGGTGTAGGAGAGACGTGTCCTGATGCTCTGGCTGTTGGAGGTGCTTCCGATTTTCTGGTTCACGGTTTCCGGAGTGAGAGGATTGCCCCCGTCGTCATAATTCGTGGTGCTTGACTGGTTGTAAGCATCGTGAAGTTCATTGCCCGCGAAGGAGTATCTCACATTCAGACTGAGAGTTCTGCCCGGCTTGAAGAGTTTCTGACGGAGGAGGAAGCGGCCGCTGGTGGTCCAGTTGCTGTTCAGACCGGATGTGGACTCAAATCCATCGTTGACTTTGAGAGCATCGGTTTCTCCAGCCTTGAGCCTCGAGGTCGTGAAGTCGGAATATTCGTTGTAATGGCCATATCCGAAATTCACCTGTGGCTCGAAAATGATTGAGGTATTTTCAGTGAACTTATGCTCCAGACGGACTCCGAGACGATGTCCCTGGGTGAGAGTATTGCTGAAGCCATAACCATCGCCGGAACCATAAGCACGGTCGCCTCCGTTGTTGTAAATCAGCTGGTCTCCACCATCAAGGTAGGTTATCTTGTCACTCTTCTCCAGCAATTCGGTGGCGCTTCCGTTGTAGAGGTAGTTGCCTGCCAGGTCCATATTCCCGTCCAGCAGGGTCCACGCCCCGTTCACGCCGCCCATCCAGGAAGTCGTGATTCCGTTGTCCTGGCCCCAGCCGCCGCGAGCGCCGCCCATTCCGCCTCCGCCACCTCGCATAGACCTCATCATACTCCCGGCCATATCGTTGAACCCTCGGTTGTTGGTGTTGTTTCCGTTGAGTATTATGCTGATTTGGCTCTTGTCGGTAAAACGGCCTATCATAGCCGCTCCCTGACCTCTCCAGTCTCCGTCCCAGCCCTGCTGCAAGTCGTGTCCTCCTCCCGCAGAAACATTTCCGAACCAGCCTTTCATCATTCCCGGACGCAAAGAAAGGTCAATCACGGTCTCCTCCTCACCGTCGTCAATGCCTGTGAACTGAGCCTGGTCCGACTTCTTCTCCACCACCTTCACTTTCTCCACTAGCTTCGCCGGGATGTTCTTGGTCGCCAATTGAGGGTCGTCGAGGAAGAAGGTCTTGCCGTCGATGGTAATTTTGGTAATGGTCTCCCCGTTTACTGTCACGCTGCCGTCCGAACCCACTTCCACTCCCGGGAGTTTCTTGAGCAGGTTTTCAAGCATATCGTTCTCTGTGGTCCTGAATGAAGAGGCATTGTATTCTATGGTGTCTTTCTTGACGATGATAGGATTGCCGGCCGCTGTGACCTTGGCCGCCTCAAGTTGCTGCACATCCGGCTCCATCTTGACATTCCCGAGGTCAAGGGAAGACTTCGCAAGCGTAACTTCCTGTTCCACAGTCTTATATCCCATCAACTCCGTCCTGAGGACATACTCCCCTGCCTTGAGCTTGGAAATCTTCGCCTTGCCTTCCTGGTCGGTGAGGGCATATCCGGAAGGAGTCTTGTCTCCTTTGACCGTGAGCGAAACCGTGGCAAACGGAACCGGCTCTTCGTTTGAGGCATCCACCAGACGCAAACTCAAAGACAGTCCGGTCTGGGCGAAAACCGTCTCCGGGACCGACATCAAAATGCATAATAATGCTGCAACTAATAATCTCTTCATACTGTCAACAACCTATGTTAAAAAAACTCCGAAACAGTCTCTGTTCGGGCCGCGCGTCAAAATCAAATTTTAGACCACAACAAACACCCTTGGATTAAGTAATCCTCAAAAAATAATCTGCATCATCTTTGAAAATCTTTTCGGTCCATATTTCCTCCCTCATCAGTCACATAGCTACGGCTATGCTCCTTCTTCGGGTGAAAATCTGACCTCGAAAATCCAATTCAAATCTGACGCAACTTAATTTTTTCATATTACTATCGATGAAATTCAACAGAACCATATTGTTGGCCGCAACTGCTTTGATTGCCTGCAGCCGTATAGGGGTGGAAGAAATGCCGCGTCCTGTCGTGCCCGAGATGGGAGAGGACGTGGTGCAGGGGGAACTTCTGGTGCGCTTTGATGCCTCTGTGGCAAATATTCTCGACAAAGCCGGGCTCACCAAGAGCGGCCCTTCCAATGTCCTGACCTCCTGTGCAATTCCTTCAGTGGAGGAAGTTTTGAAGATAGCGGGGGAATATACCATCGAGAGGGTGTTCCCTGTTGACAGCCGCAGTGAGGCCTTGAGCCGCAGCGAGGGGCTGCACCTTTGGTATAGAGTCAAATTCGACGAGAATGTGCCTCTTGACAAAATCTATGCGGAACTTTCCCGGCTCGGCGAAATCAGCACAGTCAATTGCAACCGCCGTCTTAAGAAGGCCTATTCAGGCAAATCCATAGCATTCGGGGCAGCTGGCCTTGCCACAAAGGCTGCCGGGACCGGTTATTTCAACGATGAGAACCTCAAGTTCCAGTGGCATCTTGTGAATCACGGCGATGTGGGCCCGACCAAGTTCAGCAAAGGAGCCGACGTGGGTGTGGAAAAGGCCTGGGAGCTTTGTGCCGGTGACCCTTCCATCATCGTGGCTGTGCTCGACGAGGGCATAGACATAACCCACCCTGACCTCAAGGATGCCCTGTGGGTGAATGAGGGCGAAATCTGGCGTTCACACGAAGACAATGACGGCAACGGATATCCCGGAGACGTACACGGCTACAATTTCGCGCTGGGCACTCCGATTATCTCCACTTCAGATAAAAACGACAGCGGACACGGCACCCACGTGGCAGGAGTCATAGGAGCAGTGAACAACAACGGCATAGGAATCAGTTCCATAGCCGGAGGAGACGGAAGTCGGAAGGGCGTGCGCCTGATGAGCTGCCAGATTTTCTCCGGAGTCAAGAGCGGCACGGTGCTCGATGAGGTGCGTGCCATCAAATATGCTGCGGACAATGGTGCAGTCATCCTGCAGTGCAGCTGGGGCTATAACTCCGGGGCTGCAAACGGATACGACTGGCAGCCTATGTACAGCACTGCTGAGCAATGGATGGCCGACAATGCCCTGGAAAGCAAGGCGCTGGACTATTTCATCCACAATGCCGGCTCACCGGACGGAGTGATTGAAGGGGGAGTGGCCATTTTTGCGGCAGGCAATGAGAGCGCTCCGGCAGCTGGTTTCCCGGGAGCATACAAGGATTTCGTTTCCGTGGCAGCCACAGCGGGCGACTGGACACCGGCTGTCTATTCCAACTATGGCCCAGGCACCACAGTCTGTGCCCCGGGCGGAGACCAGGACTATTATTATGAATATGGCGAGGGGAGTCAGAAGGGAGCCATAGGCTGTGTACTCTCAACCCTGCCTGCCACCATTTCCCCGGACGGCTACGGTTATATGGAGGGAACCTCTATGGCCTGTCCTCACGTTTCCGGAGTCGTTGCCCTGGGCCTTTCCTACGCAGCAAAGCTGCACCGCCATTTCAAGGCATCCGAAATTATCGATTTGCTTTATTCCACGGCAGTTCCGGTAGAACCTATGTGGGGTAATCTCGAAACAAAGAAGTATTACAAATACGTCACAGACCTGGGAACCAATTACTACAACTCAATGAACCTGAATAATTACAGGGGCAAGATGGGGCACGGCCAGGTGAACGCCTGGAATTTCCTCAAGGCCATAGAGGGCTCAGGAGTGGAGATGACATTCCCGAATGTGACGGTGGCACTCGGAGCGGAAAGCAGATTGGAACTCGGGACCTATTTCTCCCAGACCGACGGCATTGAAGTGAAGTTGGACGACACCGGCATTGCTCAGGCAAGCATATCTGCCGGCAGGCTCACGGTGAAGGGACTTGCTGAGGGACAGACTTCAGCAACAGTCTCCGGCGCCGGTCAGTCCTACCGTTTCGTGGTGACTGTGCGAAAGAATATATCCGACGGAGGTTGGCTCTGATTTGAAGAGGTTCGGCATCATAGCAGCCTGTGTGGCCTTTTGTCAGGTGCTGTCTGCCCAAATCAGGACAGTGCCGGCTCAGCGTCTGCAGGAACAGGTAAATCCCCGGCTTTGTGCCGATTCGGCTGCCCTGAGCTTTGATTTCAAGGAACTGGACACCCCTTCCGGATTGAGCGAAGATTCCGATCCCGTGTGTCTGGAATTCCCGTTGAGGAATGTAAGCGGAAGGGAAATCAGCATAGACCGCATCACTTGCAGCTGCTCCTGTGTGAAGGTTTCGCTCTCGCAACAGGTCCTCAGCCCGGGACAGGAAGCCCTGCTTTCGGCCGTTTACTATCCCAAAGGTCATCCCGGCAAGTTCCAGAGACGGATTTACATCTACACCTCTGCTTCAGGACAGTACCCGGCTGCTGTGCTGAAAGTCAATGCCGACGTGGCGTGGAATACTGGCGTGGAAGCTGAATACCCTTATGTTTGTGGAGGGCTCAGGCTCAGGCGCAAGGCAGTGGAGATATCCTCCAGATTGGAGAACATCCATATCCGTTGCTTCAATTCTTCCCCTAATCCTATGACGGTCACTGCCCAGACGGCGTTTGTACCTTTCCCGTTGACTTTCCGGTGCAAACCCGAAACTCTCCCTCCCGGGGAAGAAGGGGTACTGATAATTGAGACTGATGCGGAACCGTCCCACAGCGGCGAGTTCCCCCTGATTCTCTCAGGCACAGGTGCCCGTCCTTCTGAATCCAAGATAATGATAATGAAAAACAAAGAATAATGAAACTCAAGACCATAATCCTTGCCGCAATCAGCATTCTGGCAATCTCTTCCTGCAAAAAGGAAGAGGCCCCGGCCTATCTTGAAGTGAACAGGAACAATATTTCCGGCAGTTGGGAACTTTCCACCTGGAATGGCAAACTCTTGGAGAAAGGCAGTTATTTCAGAATCACTCTGGTCCGCAATGACGGCACTTTCACAATACTGCAGAATCTGGATGCCTTTCCGGAGTATCCGCGCGAAATCACAGGGCGTTATGACCTGGCAGATGACGATGCACTGGGCACCGTAATCAGCGGCATCTACGACCACGATTCGGGCCGCTGGTCCCACGATTATGTCATTTCCGGACTCACCTCCACCTCGATGACCTGGACAGCTGTGGACGACGGCTCCTTCGTTCAGGTTTTCACCCGCGAGTCCATTTCGGAGTAATCGGGCCAATTTATGCCTTCCGCTCAACCGGATTTGACTGGTTTTACAAAATTTCTCAAGTTTGACACTTGTCAAACAAAAAATAAGGTTTATACAGAGGTCTCAGATAGTTGTGATGGCGATTCTGGGACCTCGCCGTTTTCACGATATTCGTGGCAATATGACAGTTACTTCTCTACTTTTGTGTTCTTCGTTTGTGCGATTATAGTGTTCATCATCCTCTTGGTCGTTATCTGATAGTCGGTACGGAACCCAGAAGAACCGTGCAACCTGTTAGTGAGTTCGGTGCGCGTACAATGCGTATCTTGAGATCCGGTAGCCAAGGTAAAATAGGCTTCCGGAGGTATCTGGAGGCCGATTTTGAAAATTATCCGCTGAAAATTTCATTCAACAGCTAATTGTTATGTTCTTTGCAAGGAATTGACCGGTTGCGTATAAACAATACGGTTAAATTTATATTTTCATATTATGAAATTATTTTTCATATTTTGAAATTTTTGTTAATTTTGTGCGATGAGAATTATTAAGATAAAGACTCTTGAAAGTTTTTGGGAAATACATCCTGATGCGGAAATTGCTTTGCGGGAATGGTATGTAAAAGTCTCCAATGCGAGTTGGACGAAATTTGATGACATAAAAAGGACATTCAATTCAACTGATTATGTGGGCAACCAACGTTATGTGTTCAATATCAAAGGCAATAAATATCGGATAGTTGCCGCTATCAAATTTCAAATCCAGATACTTTATATCAGATTCGTGGGAACGCATCAAGAGTACGACAACATTGAGGCAAAAAACATTTGATTTATGGCAAGAATAATGAATGAGATGCAATACGACGCAATAATGAAAAGAGTGGACGAACTGATGTTTGCAACAGATGAATCCACTCCTGTGTCTGACCCGCGTATGGTGGAATTGGATCTGCTTACCGAAATGGTGGAAGAATACGAGAAAGAGAATTACCCGATTATGCCGCCAACTCTCAAGGAGATTTTGGTTGAAAAGATGAAGGATATGAACTTCAACCAAAAGGATTTGTCTGTATTTTTGGGGATTTCCAGTGCAAGACTCTCAGAAATAATTTCCGGCAAGAAATCCCCCACCTATGAGCAGGCAAGGACAATGGCACTGAAGATGGATATTGACCCCGGGATCATCCTTGCCGTCAGGTGAATTCATTATTAAAAATTTTACTATCTTTGCACCCGGTTCGCTCTGGTGGTGGAATAGGTAGACACGCAGGACTTTTAGGTTTTGTATCTCCAAGTTGCATGGAGGCAAAAATAACAAGAGTGCTACAAGGGAAACTTTGTAAGTAGAACTCCCCTAAGAAACAGAAGCCTCGCATATAGAAATGTATGCTTTGGTGATGACTTACTAAATTCAGCTTTGGCTGATAAATGGCGCAGAGACTATATAGGGAGAACCTAAACATTTTGATGTGCAAGGTTATGAAATAGTCCAGACTACAACGGCTTAGCATTGCGGATGAAGCCGGCTTGTGTAAAAGCAAGAGTAGTATGAAAATCCTGTGGGCAGAAATGTCCGTACGGGTTCGATTCCCGTCCGGAGCACGAATTTTTAGGAGATTGGAATATGGGGATTTTGTCCGGTAAGACAGCTTTGATTACTGGTGCGGCACGTGGAATCGGCCGTGCAATTGCCGTGAAATTTGCCTCAGAAGGTGCAGATGTGGCATTCACAGTACGTAAAATCTCAAAGACGGAGGAAGATGCCTTAGCTGAAATCTCAGCCTTCGGAACAAAGGTCAGGATGTATGTCGCCGACGCATCCGATTTCAAATCCGCCGAAGAAACGGCCACCAAAGTCAAGGAGGAATTCGGTCGCATAGATGTGCTTGTGAACAACGCAGGCATCACTATGGACACACTGCTGCTCCGTATGACCGAAGAACAGTGGGACAAAGTCGTCAACACCAACCTCAAATCCGCATTCAACTACATCCACGCAGTCATCCCTGTGATGATGCGTCAGCGCAGCGGCAGCATTGTCAGCCTGTCCTCAGTCGTAGGTGAATCCGGGAATGCAGGTCAGGCCAATTACGCTGCATCCAAAGCCGGCATAATAGCCCTGTCCAAATCCGTAGCCAAGGAAATGGGACCGAGAGGCATCAGGTCCAACTGCCTTGCTCCGGGCTATATTGTCTCCGATATGACCTCTGCACTTCCCGAAGCGGTGCGTGAAGAATGGATCAAGACCATACCGATGCGACGCGGTGGCACAGTTGAAGAAGTCGCAAATGCCGCGCTCTTCCTCGCCAGCGACCTCTCCTCATACATCAGCGGTCAGGTCCTGAATGTTTGCGGTGCAATGCACTGCTAATCCCGATGGCTTTCAAATCATCCCTTCAGTCAGTGGCTGAGCCTTTCGCCGCAGTTGCCGATTTGCTCTTGCCTCGCCTGTGCGTGGTTTGCGGCTGCGAGCTTGGACGAAAGGAAAGGCACATCTGTCTGGACTGCCTCGTGGGAATGCCCCTCACCTACCATTGGCTCAAACCCGAAAATCCTATGGCAGACAAATTCAACTCCCTGATAGCCAAGGATTACGATGGCCCGGAATACTATGCCCTCGCCACGGCACTCTTCGACTTTGAGAAAGGTACCGGCTACAGACATATCACCCACAATCTCAAATACCGTCACAACATCCCGGCTGGTAGATTTTTCTCGAGAATGCTGGCAAAGCAGCTTGTGGAGACCTTCGGCAACGCCCGAGTTCAGTTTCCGGACATCCCGCCCGTAGATGCAGTGGTCCCGGTACCCCTCCACTGGACCAGACAGCTCTCAAGGGGCTACAATCAGGCAGAAATAATTGCTTCGGAGATAGCCTCGGAACTGAAAGCCCCGCTGAGAAAAGACTTGCTTACACGAAGACAGCGCACCCACACTCAGACCAGCCTGAATGTGGAAGAGAAAAAAGCCAATGTTTCAGGTGCTTTCGCAGTGAATCCCAAAGCCAGCCTGAATGGCCTCAGGCATCTGCTCCTTGTGGACGACGTATTCACCACAGGTTCAACCCTCTACAACTGCTTCCGCCCTCTCCGCCAGGCTGCCGGTCCCGGGTTGCGCATCAGCATCGCCACTCTCGGGGCGGTTTAGGTCCGGCTACCAGAAAAATGCGGTCCCCAAGCCAAGCAGCACAGCTTGTGCATTGGCCGGGAAGATGAGGTTGTATTCGGCTAAAAGTTTTACCTTGAAATTGCAGCCCAGGCGCACTCCTACTGCTGCACCGCAATTGAACTCACCGAAGGACCTGCCTGTAACGGCCTTGATTTCCTCCGGGCAGCGGCTGCGGTTTCCACCGCCTCCGAGCAGGGCATCGGCCTCGACGCAGAGCACTTTGGCGAAAGGGTAATTGAAGCTCAGACCGGCCATACCGTCGTAGAAATTGCCGCTGTCCTGACTGCCTTCCGCCCTGAGGGTATTGATGCCCAGACGCGCCCTCACAGAGAACCTCGGATGGAAAGGAAGGTCTGCCTGGGCGAGCATTGCGGCTCCCGACAAGGCATTGCTGCCTATGCCCCAGCGATGTCCATAGACACACTCCAGAGACCAGTATTTCAGCAAGGGGTCTTCATTGAACAGCGGGTCCTCCCAGCGGGCGCCCCTGTGCTTGTCCTTGAAAATTGCGTCATTTATGAGGTAGCCCAATTCCACCGCAGCCACACCTATGGCCGCACCTGCAATCACGTCTGTGCACCAGTGACGGTTGTTCATCATTCTGGACACACCTGTAAACGAGGCCACGGCATAACCTCCGAAACTTATCCACGGCGACACGCTCCCATACTCCTTGTGAAGCATAGTGGCGCACATAAAAGCAGTGGCGGTATGTCCCGAAGGGAAGGAATTGCGAGTGCTCTCGTCCGGACGAAGACGGCAGGCGGTGTATTTGATTCCGCTCACGAGACTTGCCATAATTGCTGTGGAGAAAGCATCTGCCGCAAGCATCCTGCCCCAGTCGCTGCGTCCTTCGACCCTGCAGGCCTTGGTGATGAGCAGGGCTGCTGCCGGAGCATATTGGATGTAATCGTCATAAGGGCACTTGAAGGACGGAATCTCATTGAACCTCATTGCCCTGAAATCATAGTCCCAGTCATTTTTCCAGGACTGCTGTTCAATCGGGGTCTGCGCCTGAGCAATCAAAGGCAAGAGCAGAGCAAGGCATAGGATAAGTTTTCTCATATCAGAAATATTTTTTTTCATTCTTTCGCAAGGCTATGAAAATGAACAGCATAAGAGTGAAGGACAGCAGTGCCGAGCCTCCGTAGCTGACAAAAGGCAGAGGTATTCCTATGACCGGCATCAGGCCTATGGTCATACCTATGTTGATGAACAGGTGCATAAATATGCAACTGGCTATGCAGTAGCCGTAGATGCGGGTGAATGCTTCCCGGCTCTCTTCTGCATCGTGGATGATCCGCCAGATGAGGAAAACATAGAGAAGAATCACCGCAGCCGAGCCGAAGAAGCCCCATTCCTCGCCGACGGTGCAGAAAATGAAGTCGGTGCTCTGCTCAGGCACGAAGCCGAAAGTGGTCTGGGTGCCCTGCAGATAGCCCTTGCCGAATGCCCCTCCGGAACCTATGGCTATCATAGACTGGTTCACATTGTAACCCACTCCCGAAGGGTCTTCCTTCAGACCCAGCAGGACTTCGATTCTACCCCTCTGGTGGTCCTGGAGTATGTTGTTGAAAATGAAGTCGGTAGAAAAGGAGAACAATATGCCCGCAACCATTCCTGCAGCCACTATATAACTGTAGAAGTGGCGTTTCCTGTAGGCCGACTGTATGATGAACGGTATCACTCCGGCAATCATCGCAAGGAGGAAATAGATGGGCTTGATGAGAAAAAAGAAGGAATCCGGATTTTCTATCTTTTCCCCGATGATGCCGAAAAGCCAGGGCAACATTCCGAACAGCACGGCGGCAGGGATGCCGGCAGACAGCAGGAGTATCCACCTCCCGTCCTTCAGTCCAAGATAGCTTATCAGCAGGAACCAGAGTCCGAAAATCGCGAAATAGGAGCTTGTGGTGAGCGTGAGAATGAAAATCAGGATAGCAAGCCCCGCCGCCACAATGTACCATCCTGAAAGTCCTTCCCTGTAGAGCATGAAAA
>JALFCH010000079.1 GCA_022771245.1 Rikenellaceae bacterium
CGGACTGGTGGATGAAGTCCGGGGTCTGGTTCCCTGGCGCGACCGTCCCGCGCTGCAGACTGTGGGTTACAAGGAAATCTTTGCCTGGTTCGACTACCTGGACGGAAAAGTCAGCACAGAGGGATGGGGCCCCACTTCCCCCGGAGACGGACCGGTTACAAATCTGGAAAGGGCCATAGAACTGATCCAGCGCAACACAAGGCACTATGCGCGCAGGCAACTCACCTGGTGGAGACGTGACGATTCCATTGTCTGGCTCAAGGAGTCCTGAACCTCAGCGATATAAAGCTATTATCCACCCGTCAGGCCGGCGGAAGGAGATCAGGGAATTTCTGCAGTCTGTCGGTATAGAGGATTCCGTCGAGATGGTCACATTCGTGCTGGAAGATGACAGCAGTAAAGCCTTTGACTGTCTCCGTGGTGTCTTTGGCGGGGTTTCCCGTCAATGAGTATGTAATATCTATGTCACGGTATCTGGATACGGTTCCGCTGCGTCCGGGAACACTCAGGCATCCTTCCGGGCCATCTGCCTTGTCGCCTCTGAAGGCAACTATCCTTATGTTCGGGTAAACTTCGAATGGTTCTCCGGGCTTGTCGAAACGCTGCACAGCAACGATTCTGCGGGATATGCCGACCTGAGGACCAGCTATACCTACGCCGTCCTGCTCCGGAGAGGTGACTGTCACAAGCATTTTTTTCGACAATATTTTCAGTATCTCTCCTTCAAGTTCTTCTTCAGGGATGAATGTAGAGGCCTTTCGAAGCACCAGCGAGTCTTCATATTCATCCACGCTCAGCACTCTCATAACTGCGGGTGAATCAAGGATAAGGGATATTTCTTCTTCCGTCCAACCGTTCAAGGAACTGCAGGAACAGAGGCTAAAACTGAGCAACAGACAAATCAGATGATTCTTCATAAGCAAAAATTTAGAGCACGAAGGTACATAATCTGGTTCTCGCCTCAAAATTTTTCCGGATGACGCAAGGATTTGCTGCGATTCATGAAAAATCTTCGACAGGTTGTTTGATAAGGCAAAAATCGCTGACTTGGCACCGAATGAATACAGGGCTTATCAAAAATCAGAGAAGATGGAGTACCGTTATCAGAAATGCGGGGAGGGTACACAATTGTACTCTCCCCGCTATCTGATTATCAGATATGGATGTTTTACTTAACAGTATTCTTGCCGTCCTGCTGCTCTGCATTGACAGTATATGTCTTTGAAGCAGAAAGGTCAAGATCGACAGTCTGTCCATTTCCCCAAGCAGCTCCGTTTACGAGGCATCCGCCAGGAGTAGGATTAGCTGCATCTTTACGGAATGCGAACTTGACAGTACCGTCTGCCTGTGGTGCACAAGGCTGGAAGCTGTCTGTAAGCTCTGAAGAATTGTTCCAAGTCCACATATAAATAGGGTTCTGCCAACCTGTAGCAGAAACATTTGCTACGATTTCAACGAGCTCTCCGGTTGCTGGAACACAAGAGTATGTCCTTGTCTCAGTTGCTGCATCGATGCTGAATACTATATCGTATTTGCCGTCTGCAGTTACACTAAGATTGGTACCATCTGCGTTACCATAGTCAAAGCTTGAGATTCCGCCGCTCTCTGCAGCATTCACTGTACGTACTTTGAAACCTGCGCCCTCAGCAGCTGAAAGCTGTACATCGTAAACTCTCCAAGTGTAAACCTTGCTTTCTCCTGTAGGTACAGAAGGCTTGCCAAGAGGATATACATTGCCCCAGTTCCAGCTTGAAGGGTCAGCGGAACCGTCAACTACTGCGTTTCCTACGAGTTCGAGTTCGCAATTGCTGTAATTCTTTGCTGTGCTTTCACCCTTCTTCTCAAGGCTGTAAGTGAAACGGTCTGCAGTTGCCGGGCTGTCTCCACCTACGTAAGTGAGTTTGATATCATAGATACCTGAAGTTTCAGGAGCGATGTTGTCACCACCAACGATGCAATTTGCACCAAGATTGGTGTTGGCCTTTACAAGGTTTGCAATGTCAAGGTTGATTTTCCAGCAGTCATTGTGCTTGAATTTGAAAGAATCAGAAGTCAAGAGTTCAACTCCTTCCCAAGTCCAGGTAAGATTGTTCCTTGTACCTGCCTTGAAGCCCCAGCTGTTGAAAGTACCGGCAAGACCCCACTCAACAGGAACGATGATGCACTGTGCACCGCCGACATCATCAAGATTGCCGTCTTCGTTGAAGTCAAGCACAATGTGATAAAGGTCTGTAGCAGTCACCTTGAATGAACCGTTTGAGGTGAGGGAGCCCTTGTATCCTGCAATCTCGTGATTGTCAGTTACGATGGCAGTCTCGCCATATTCGAGTGTAGCACTGTAAACATCAGCGTTTGCACCCTTCTTGTTGGTGAACTGATATTCCTTGCCTGCCTCAAGTACAACGTAAACCTCATACATTCCTGTGCGGGCAGTTTGGTTATCAGCTTCGTTGATACCCTGGTCCATAGCATTCTCCTTCTTCAAATCCTGGCCGACTTCTGAAACATAGAAGCCGTTAGGAAGTGCGTTGAGATCTACTCCCCCTTTATCCTTCTGACAAGAGAGAAGCATTGCGCCTGCAGCAAGTGCAATTGCATAAATACCAAATTTTTTCATATAAATTATTGTTTAAAAAGTTGTTGTATAATAATGAGTTATAATAATCAATATCCGGGATTCTGGGTCCAGAGTTTCTTACCTGTTTCCGGATCCACCACTGCTTTCTGAAGGACTGAATACGGAATAGGGAACCAGCGTCTGGTTTCTGAAGTCTGCTTGACATACTGTATTTTCTCGAACTGGCCGAAACGTATAAGGTCCCTTCTTCGGGCATTTTCCCATGAGAGCTCACGACCGCGTTCCGCAAGGATACCGTCGGTGAGTCCTGTTGAAAGCTTTGTGAAGGCATCAGGATATGCAGCATCGAACGCAGCTACAGGATCGGCGGAATATGCGAAGGAGCGTTTCTTGATGCTATTTACAGCATCGTCTTCAATTCCGGCCTGATCGTCAATACCTCCTCGGAGTATGGCTTCCTTTTTCATAAGGATAACGTCAGAATAGCGGAAAAGCACAAAATCATTCTCCATATATTTGTACTTGCCTTCCTTGTCCAGCTCATATTTGTACATCCTGGCACCGTCCCTGCGGTCTGACTGGTCAAGAGACTCTATCTCCACGTGAATATTGATAGGTTCATTGTCGGTATCAAGCATCACATTTCCTTTTTCATCACAAAGAGGACCGAGGAACCAACCCCACTGCTTGGTATCCATTGTACCTGTACCTTCATAACCGGCTCCACGGACATCGTGATCATTGAAAATGGTCATAAAATCCGGGCGGGCACAGAAACCGTTCCAACAGTCAAGCTGCATATTGTACCTCTTCTGGAATCCGTAGTGCAGAGAAAGGAACTCAATGCGGAGTTTGTTCTTGCAACTGTACTGGTCGCGTTCAGGATAAGTGGCGGTGAGACCGTCTTCAACGATGGTGAATATATTTTCACGACTTCCGGCATTGTCGATAAGGAAGTTGTCAAAATATTTAGGTTCAATTGTATAGGAATTTAATTCAATTACCTTATTGGCACAGCGGATGGCATTTGTATAGAAATCCTGAGTGCTTGTAATCTTGATTCCCACTTCCTCAAGAGGCTTTGAACCCTTCTTGCCGTTATGAACATCACAAGTACGCTCTGCGGCCATAACATTTTCAGGCGTACATCCGAATGACTCAGCATTCAGGTAAAGACGGGCAAGCAAAGTCCACGCAAATCCCTGGGTGCAACGTCCTGCATACTGGGTACGGTTAGCATCTGTTACCACAGCCATATTCGGAGCATTGCGCTCGAGTGTTGAAACAAGGTGAGCCCAGACAACGTGAGGATCCAGCAAAGCTTCATTGCGGTCAGAGTAATCCTCCATATAAGGAATGCGTCCGAACGAATCGAAGAGAAGGTAATAATAGTAGGAACGGAGCACTTCAAGCTCGCCGACAAACATGCCGTACATTTCCTTGGTCATATTCTCTTCGTTCATATAGAGAGTCTCAAGCAGGTTGTTGCAAAGCACAGAACCGGCAACAGTACAGTTCCAGATATTCTTGAATGCCTCTCCATAAGCATTCCACTCGTGTGTGTTGAGATATTTCCAATAACCGCCGTCATTCCAGTCTCCACCTTTGCGTATAGGGCAGAGACCTTCATCCGCAGTCAGGGTATTGACACCCCAATATCCCCAGTGGTCGTGCATAAAGCGGAGATCCGCATAAGCCTGTCCCACAAGACTCACTACATTTTCCTCATTCTGGAGCATAGCATCAGTCGTCGGCTTGCCGAAATTCTCTTCCTCGAGCAAATCACAAGAGGAGAAAGACAGAGCTGCTGCCGCTACGAGAATCGCAAATTTATAAATGTTCTTCATAATTATCCTGTCTATAGATTAATGGAAGTTTACATTCAGACCGAACATAACCGAACCGGTCTTAGGATAGAAATTGTTTATGTCAACTCCAGGATAGTCGATGCAGGAAGTGTTTACTTCAGGATCAAGACCGGAGTAACTTGTCAAAGTGAAGAGATTGGTTCCGGTGAGATACAGACGCAAAGACCTGACGTACTTATTCTCCTTGAAACGGAAGGTGTAGCCTACAGTCAGGTTGTCGCACTTCAGGTAAGAACCGTTCTCCAGCCAGTAATCGGAAAAGTGGTCGTAGTCCGCAAATACTGCACCTCCGTTCTTTGCAGGTCCATTTCCGCTGAGGACATCTTTTGCAAAGAAGTTGTAGTTTGTGGTCTTGTCAGTACCGTCAGGAGTGTACATGAAACGGCTTGCATTCAAAAGCTTGCCTCCGAGAACTCCACGGAAGAAAATCGAAATATCGAGATTCTTGTATTTGAAGGTATTGTTCCAACCGTAAGTTACGAGAGGCTGTGCGGAACCGAGATACTGTTTGTCGGCTGTTGTCGGTCTTGCTGTAGCTCCACCATACTGGTCCTCATAAACCCATTCACCTTTTTCATTGAAACCGAGGAACTTGTATCCATACCATTGTCCGACTATTCCACCCTCTTCAAGAATCTGCGTGTAGGAGTCGGAACCGTTGAACTTGTTGCCGTACAAGTTGCCCTGAGGAGATGAAGAGTAGTTGAATCCCTTTTCAGGGTCGGAAAGCTTGGTAATCCGGTTCTGGTTCCACGCGAGAGTCAGGCCGCTGGTCCAGGAGAAATCCTGAGTCTTCACAGGAATACCGGTAAGTGCCAATTCGACACCGTAGGAAATCATCTGACCTGCATTTGCGAGGAGAGTTGTGTACTGGTATGGAGGAGTAGGCACTTCATAATACCAGAGGAGGTCCTTGGTATGCCTTACATAACCTTCCAGACTACCATAGAGCCTGTTGTCAAGGAACGCATAGTCCAGACCGATGTTATATTCGTATTTCTTCTCCCATTTTAGATCCGGATTCACGTTCTGAGTTACAGTATATGTTGCAGTAGGCTTGCCGTCATAGTCGAAAACGTCAGACTTTGAGAGCAGCGCAACTGACATAAGGCTCCGGCCGACATTGTTTCCGGTAACACCAAAACCGACTCTGAGCTTGAGGTCATTGACACTTGTGACATTCTCCATAAAGTCCTCGCCCTTGATTCTCCAACCACCGCTCACAGCAGGGAAATAACCCCACTTGTTGTTCTTTCCGAAACGGCTGGAACCTTCTGCACGGAGGGATGCGGAGAGAAGGTATTTGTCGCTGTAATTGTAGTTCACACGGGCAAAACCTGCAGCAAGTGCGTGTGCATTGCGCCAGGAACCGGTGGTGAGATAGTCTTTGGAAGCATCTCCTTCACCTATGGAATAGTACTTGATTGAAGGCATCACAAAACCTTTGTTGGATGCATCCATACCGTCATCCATAAAATGCTGGTAGGAGAAACCTGCCACGGCAGCCAGTCTGTGACCACCCCAGTTGTTGGCATAATCAATGGTACCTTCGAACAATTCATTGAGTGTCATATCGTATTTGCGGTATGCCCAATCGCTTGCTTCCGCCTTGTTCGGGTCAGTTATCTTGTTGGTATAACTGTAGTTGCGGTTATCACCGGCTTCGAGAGCTGCAAAAGCATTGAGCTTGAGACCGGGAACAGCCTTGATATCTACCGTTGCCTTGATGGAACCTCGGAAGAAGTTGCCGTCTCCATAGTTTTCACGGGCATTGAGATACTCAACCGGGTTGTACTGTCCGGAGTTGCCCGGAATGTAGTAGGAACCGTCTTCCTTATAAACAGGCATTGTCGGATTGAGCTGGGATGCCATAGTATAGTCCGCATCGGAAAAATCATTGCGGTACCACATATATGACGCATCATACTGAAGTTTGAGCCAACCGTCCAGACACTTCTGGTCAGCGGACAACTTTGCAGTAATTTCGTTGCGGTTGTTGTTCTTTGCTATACCCTGAGCGCTCTTCACATTGATTGAAGCCCTGTAATTGAAACTGCGGTGCGCACCGGAAATAGCGACATTGTGATTGTGGGTAACGGCAGCCTTGCGTGAAAGTTCACTGGTCCAGTCCGTATCATAACCCTGGTCAATTCCACTCAAAAGACCACCTGTGGCATCAGAAAGCAAGCGGAACTCCTCCGCATTCGCCATACGCACCCTGGAATTGATATAAGACACATTGACATAGCCGGAGTACTCAAGAGCAAGTTCGGTGTTGTCTTCCATATTCTCACCTCTCTTGGTGGTAATGAGGATGACACCGTTAGTGCCTCGTGTACCGTAAATTGCAGCAGCAGAACCGTCCTTGAGGACATCCATTGAAAGAATTTCGTCCGGAGCTATATTGTCTATATTGCTCGTAGGCACTCCGTCAACAATATAGAGAGGTGCAGAACCGGTACCCTGACCCAAAGTGGAGAATCCACGGATCTGGATATTGTAGCCTGTGGAAGTAGGGTCGGATGTGGTGCGGCTGATGTTCAAGCCCGCAACCTTACCCTGAAGGAGTCCGACCGGATTGGTTTTGACTCCCGGATTGAAATCCTCAGCCTTGACCGAAGCCACGGAACCGGTGACCTCCTTTTTCTTTTGGGAACCGTAACCGATTGCTACGGCTTCTTCGAGGAACATTGAGTCTTCCTTCAGGAGGATTTCGGCAGGAAGTTCAGAGGCTTTGAAAACCTGGGTTGCATAGCCCATACATCCCACCTCAATCAGGGCTGACGGGCTGGAAACCTTCAGGACGAAGTCTCCGTCGATGCCTGTTGAAACACCATTGGAAGTATTCTGTTCGAGAACTGTTGCGCCTATTACCGGACCGAGAGCGTCCACAACAACGCCCTTTACCTCATATCCGTTTTGCGCATACAGGTCTGCCCACCCCAATAGAGAAATCAGGAGCGAAGCAGCGCAAAGAGATAATATCTTTTTCATTTACAGTTATTTGAATGGTTAGTTATTTTGTCTTGATTAACTTCACAGCCAGCGCTCCGAGCACCAGGAATACTCCCGCAACAAGGAACATACTTACCTGTGCTCCTCCGACCAGCTTGAGGATGAGACCACCGCAGGCTGCTGCCACAATCTGAGGGAGACAGATGGTGCCGTTGAACAGGCCAAGATAGGTGCCGATGTGGTCCCCGGAAAGGGAGTTGGTCAGGAGGGTGAAAGGAATGGCGAGCATAGCTGCCCAGGCAACTCCTATGAGAAGGAAGGAGATGAAGAGCAGGTACTGGTCGTGAATGAAGAATACGGATGCGAATCCCGTTGCGCCGACCAGAAGGCTCACCACATAAGCCACCTTGATGGACTTGAACTTAGGGATTACCAGAGCCCACAGAACTGAACCGACAGCCTGCACGGCGAAGAGTATGCCTACCCAGTTGCCTGCTGTCTGATACCCCTCGGAGGCAGCGTCAGTCGTACCCCATACGGTGTCGGCAATGGCTCCGTTGGTGTAGGTCCACATATAGAGGAAAGCCGCCCAGCAGAAGAACTGCACAAGGCCCACAGTCCAGAAGGTGGAAGGGGCGTGCTTAAGCAACTGCCACATACTCGGTGATTTGACATCGGCCTTCTGTTCCTCTATGCCGTGGAACTGCGCATATTCCTTCGGAGGCATCTCCTTGACCTTGAAGGTGGTGTAGATGACACAGAGGATGAGTATTGCGGCTCCGACATAGAATGACCATTTCACGGAATCCGGAATCTGGCCTTCGGGAGCGGTGTTGGCTATTCCTATCCAGGCGAAAAGGAAAGGGAAGATGTAGCCCACCAGACTGCCTGCATTGCAGAGGAAGGACTGGATTGAATAGGCCTTTGCCTTCTGCTCCTCATTCACCATATCTCCGACGAGCATCTTGAAAGGCTGCATAGCCATATTGATGGAAGTGTCCAGAAGCATCAGCGAAATGAGTCCGAAAATCATAGCTCCGCCCACTGCAAGGCCGAAACTGCCGGCATTCGGAAGCATACACATCACAAGGACTGCTATGAGTGCGCCTAGGAAAAGGTAAGGGATGCGGCGGCCGAGACGACACCAGGTCCTGTCACTGAATTTGCCCACGAGAGGCTGCACCACCATACCCATCAGCGGGGGAAGTATCCAAAAAAAGCTCAAACTATGAGGGTCTGCGCCAAGCGTAGCGAAAATCCGGCTGATGTTGGCGCTCTGAAGAGAGTATGCTATCTGCACTCCAAAGAAACCGAAGCTGAGGTTCCAAAGTTGCCAAAATGTTAGATTTGGTCTGGCAGGTTTCATTTATGGCTATTTTTAGTGTTTTCAGTTACAAAATCTTAATGTGGAATGCGAATATAATTATTAGATGTAATATAATTCCAAGAGCGTATGACGAAACGGAACATTTGGACGATGAATTGCGAATTTTTCGGGACGAACAAAAGGCAGAATTGCATTTATGCAGGAATTTTCCTACCTTGCAGTCAGTTTTCGGCACAGAACAACCTGTAAGAACACTGGAACTATGAAAGCCAAAACCGGATTTGCAAACAAGAACATTGACCTATGGATAGTTGCAGGCTTTGCAGCTGCCCACTCCGTGACTGCTGCCCTGTTGGGAGCTATGCGCATAAATGACGAGCTGCTGCTGACCCTGCTGACCATGGCGATGACCGTAATCCTGTGCTTCAGACGCAACCTCAATATAGAAATCACTGCCGCCTGCGCCATTCTGGTCAATGTGCTGGGCTTTCTCCTTGGCACCGAAGGCGGATATATATTCGGCAAACTTCTGAACAATCCCACCGCCGCCCGCACTGCAGCGACCTTCCTCACCACCCTGATACTCGGCTTCGGCGTGAGTTACCTTTCCAGAGCCCTTGTGCACGACAGCAGCCGGATCACTCCGAAACTGGGACGCAAGTCGAACCTGCGCATACTCATCACTGCCTTTGCTCTGATATTTCTGCTCAGAATAGTCATTTTCGTGTTCTCTTCCGCCAGACGTTCTTCCTGGCAGAGTTTTGAACTGCTGTCATTGCTGATGTCCAATTCGGCAGTTGTCATAACCACCATCTGCATCAACATCATTTTTGTACGTTCAGCAGGGAAAATCAGGCACAACCGTCATAGGATACTGAAATGGGCCATCTATAGCCTTTTCTTCCTGGCAATGGCTGCAGCAATGTCCTTCCTGGTCTGCCTGAACCCCGACTGCCCCGTCAGACCCGAATGGTCTTTGGAATATGTGCAGATGAATTTGCTGAGCCTTATTGCTGAAGTTTCCGTCTATAGCATAGTCTATCTGGCGAATTATGCATTTGATATACAACAGGCTATGACCAAGGAAAGGGAGGAAAGGCACAACGCGCAGTTCCGCTACGAAAAGCTCAAGCAGCAGGTGAACCCGCATTTCCTGTTCAATTCACTCAACGTGCTTGACGGACTTGTGCAGGACGGACAGAACGTAAAAGCCAGCGAATTCATTCAGAAACTGGCTGGGTTATATAGATATATGCTCGGAAGCGAAGAGCAGAAGACGGTTCCATTGAGCCGGGAAATGGAATTCGTGGATTCCTATATAAATCTTATGAAAGTCCGCTTTCCTGATGGTTTTGAGGTGGAGGAATCCATTATAAAAGAAGACTTTACGAAAAGCGTGCCCCCTTGTGCCGTGCAGATGCTGGTGGAAAACGCCTTCAAGCACAATGGAATTGCAAAGGAAAAGCCGCTGAAGATAGCCATAGTCACGGATGGGGAAAGCATTAAGGTTTCCAATACGCGCATACCTAAAAACAGCCTTGCTCCATCCACCGGAATGGGTCTGAAATACATACGGGAGCAATACCGGGACCTGGTGAACAAAGAAGTGGAAATTATTGAAACAGATAAAGAATACATAGTAAGACTGCCTCTGATTGAAAACATTGGGCAGACATCAAACCCACACTGAAACTATGAGAGTACTGATTGTTGAAGACGAAGAGATGGCTCGCAAATCCCTGATTCGCAGCCTTGAGCAGAATTATCCCCAGATTCAGATTGTCGGATGCACCGGGTCCGTCAGCGAAACCGTTGCCTGGCTGAAAGCTCACGGGTCCAACGGGGCCGGGATGCACGGCGGATGGAAGGACGACAACGGAGTGGACATAATCTTTATGGACGTGGAACTGTCGGACGGCAATTGTTTCGAGATTTTCAAACAAACGGAGGTCAAAGCCAAAATCATAATGACCACGGCCTTCGACACCTATGCAATCAAGGCTTTTGAAGCCGGTTCCATAGACTATCTGCTCAAACCCATCAACCCTGCAGATTTGCACAGGGCCGTCTCCAGGGCAATGGAAAAGCATACCGACATAAATGCCATAATAAAGCAGCTGGGGCTGGGCGAAGAGAAGAAGAAGGAGAGGCTGATTGTGAAAATCAACGACCGCATAGTCCCCGTCCGAATAGATGAAATCGCCTATTTCTATTCGGAAGAGAAGTCCAACTTCCTATGTACCTTTGCGAACAAGCGATATATTGTCGATTCCTCCCTGGACATAATCGCCGAGGAACTCCCTGATAGTTTCTTCCGCATTTCCCGAGGTTGCATAGTCTCCATCAAAGCTATCCAGAGCATAGTGAAACA
>JALFCH010000084.1 GCA_022771245.1 Rikenellaceae bacterium
TGATGTGATTTACAATTCCGGAATGAATGTGAGCGATGCCCTTGACAAGATTGAGATCGGGTTCCCGGACTGTGAGGAGAAGCAGACCATTGTAAGTTTCATCCGCAATTCCCACCGCGGCATCATCAAAGGGCCGGCAAATGTTACAAAAGGCGAAGTAGATTGATGATTTAAAAATCATCCATTTCTGCGTTACGCATCCTCAGCTAAATCCTCACAACCGAAAGGTTGCTCCGGTTTATCTTCGTCGCAAGCCTTGAACTGAATGATTTTAATTCTAAATCCATATTTGGTAAATTTCCTTAATGCTTTTGCTGACCACGGCATATCTGCCACCGATTGAATATCTGGCTGCAATAGCCACGCAATACAGCTTCCGTCCAGGCGAGTCCGAAACGGAGGCTGCTCTTGTTTCCATCGAGGCGTGCGAGCATTATCAGAAGCAGTCCTGGCGCAACCGTTGCCGCATACTTGCAGGAGACGGCCCACAGGACCTGAATATTCCGGTGGTTCACGAAGATTTCGGCAAGCCCATTTCGCAGATGCGCATAGACTGGGGCACCGACTGGCTCACCAGGCACAAGAGGGCAATCCTTTCGGCTTATGGGACATCACCGTATTTTGAATACTACCGGGATGAACTGTTCGGGATAATGGACAGGCGGCCTGACGTTTTGCTGGATTTCAATACTTCCATCCTGAAGTTCCTGCTGCGCAAGACCGGCATTGAGGCTGAGATCAAATTTACTGAAGAATTTTGCCGTCCCGGGACTACTGCACTTGCCCCCGGTCAGCAAACCCCATCCGGAACAATTGACCTGCGTGATGCCATACACCCAAAACGCCGGAATACTGTTCTTGCGGATCTCGGACTCGACAGGCCCTACTGGCAGGTCTTTTCGGACCGCTTCGGTTTTGTGCCGGGGCTGTCCTCAATTGACCTGTTGTGCAACGAAGGCCCCGACAGCATACTCTGGCTCAAAAAAATCCCTAATCGCTGAAATCGGACTTGATGCGGAAAGGCTGGTCGTCATAGAGCAGGTATTTCTTGGCCTTGCGTATCCATTTCTGCTCCTCGGTCTTTACGTGCAGCACCAGCTCCTGAGCCGTCACCTTCCCCGCTATATACTCTTCCATCACAGGGTCCGAAAGCTTCAGACCGAACTCCCTCTCCAGTGTGAAATCCGGACTCACTTCGTGCAAATGCCTCATTATGCGGAGGGTATGCACGAGGGAGTGATATTCCGGATTGGGCCTGAGCAGGATCTGGTAGCCGAAACATTTGACCCCTTCATAACGTCCGCAGGCAGGTGTGAAGGAGCAGGGCCTCATCAGCACGCTCTCATCGGAAGGCGGCGGGGGAGTGCCAGGTCCGGTCTTGATGAAAGGGGCGCCTATATATTCGTAGGGCCTTGCTGTGCCAATTCCCGCAGACACATTGGTGTTGTTCCACAGTCCGCCTCCGCTGTACAGTTCGCAGGTGAACATACCCGGGATGTCAGAGCAGGGTGCAATGGCCCAGGGCAGCAGGTCGCGGGTGGATTCGGAAGCATTGGCGGATATGACGTGGAGGGCGAATCTGGCTCCCAACTCGCTGTGGTACAGCAGGCACAACTCGCCCAAAGACAGCCCGTGGCGATGCGGCACCTTAGGCACCCAGGCTTCGCAGGCCCCCTGTGGCATAGAGCCTTCCACCACCCTGCCGGCCGGATTCACGTGGTCCACCACATAGAGCGAAGGCGCATTTTCCATCTTTGACAGCACCTCCATAAGGTGCATCACGTCGCGGGTGTAGTTGAAATAGCGCACTCCCACGTCCTGGATTTCCACGACCACGGCATTGAGCCCCTCAAGTTCCTCTGCTGAAAATTCTATGTGGTTGGTCAGCGGCGTGAGTTCCGTATCTCTCGGGGAGAAGACTGTGGCCAGATTGCCCCTCTGTCGGAAAAGTTCATACATATAACTGCCTCTTGCAGTGTCCCAGCAGTTCTGGGTGCAGAAACAAGCGACCCTGCCTTCAAGCAGGGCCTTGTCCAACTGGTCTTCCAGAGGTGTTGTTCTGAATGAAAACATCAGTCAATGATTTTCTTGGCAATGTCGATAACTTCAGCAGCAAGTGCGTTTGCAGCTTCCTCTGTCGCAGCCTCGGCGTAGATTCGGATAATCGGTTCGGTGTTGGAACGGCGCAGATGCACCCATTCCTTCCTGTCCTCAAAGGAAACCTTGACTCCGTCTATTGTGTTCACGTTTTCATTGGCATAGACTGTCTTCACCTCATTCAGGATTTTGTCTATGAGGCTGCTGTCTGAAAGGTCTATCCTGTTCTTTGTAATTATGTACTGAGGGTAGGTCTTCCTGAGTTCGGAGACGCTCATCTTCTTGTGTGCGAGATTGCTCAGGAAAAGGGCAACTCCCACCATGGCATCGCGTCCATAGTGAAGGGCAGGATAGATTACGCCTCCGTTGCCTTCCCCGCCTATGAGGGCTCCGCATTCTTTCATCTTGGTGGTCACGTTCACTTCTCCCACTGCCGCAGCGGAATATTCTCCTCCGAATTTCTCGGTCACATCCCTCAGCGCGCGTGAGGAAGACAGGTTGGAGGAGGTGGCAAGGCTGTATGGCGCGCAGACCTCGTCAAGTGATTTGCCTGTCTCAAGAGCCTCATTATAAGCCCTTTCCAACAGATAGTCTGCCACGCTTACGAGGGTGTATTCCTCTCCGAATGGCTTGCCGTCTTCGCAAATGAGGGCGAGACGGTCCACGTCAGGATCCACTGATATTCCGAAATCGGCTTTCTCCCTTACCACTGCATCGCTCAGTCCGATGAGGTTGGCCGGAAGCGGCTCCGGATTATGGGCAAATTCGCCTGTAGGTTCGCAATTGAGCTCGACACATTCCACACCTAATCTTTTGAGAAGGCGCGGCATTATGATGCCTCCGACTGAATTGACTGCATCCAGCACAACCTTGAATCCCGCTGCCTTAATCGCTTCGGTGTCCACAGCCGGAAGGGCAAGCACTGCGTCGAGGTGTTCGTCTGTGAAATCGTGTTCCTCGACATTTCCCAGTTCTTCCACCGGAGCAAAGTCAAATGCTTCGCTTTCAGCACATTCAAGTATGGCTGCTCCTTCTGCGGCATTCAGGAATTCTCCCTTCTCGTTGAGGAGTTTGAGCGCGTTCCACTGACAGGGATTATGGGAGGCAGTGATGATGATACCGCCGTCGGCCCCTGCGAAAGTCACTGCCATTTCTGTGGTCGGAGTGGAGGCGAATCCCGCCTTGACCACATCCACACCGCAGGAAATGAGTGTGCCGCAGACTATGTTCTCAACCATTTCTCCGCTTATGCGGGCATCTTTTCCGACAACCACCTTGTAGCGTTCTCCTTCAGCCTTAGGTCGTCTTTCACGCAATTTGCTGCAATAAGCGTAGGTGAATTTTACTATGTCAACCGGGGTGAGGGCATCTCCGGGTGCTCCTCCGATAGTTCCGCGAATGCCGGAAATGGATTTTATGAGTGTCATAAGTCTGTTGTTATAATTTATTGGTCCTTAACTTTCGTCATTTTCTTGCCTTGCGGCAGTCCAATCCTCACAAAGTTAGCCATTTATTTCATAAATACGAAGAATACAGCCAGGATAAGGCAGAGAAAAGCCGCAAAATGATTCCACTGCAGCGCCTCTCCTTTGAAGAACACCGTAACCAGCACGGTGAATACAGTCAGAGAAATAACCTCCTGGATGACCTTCAGTTGCATAAGCGAGAACGGGCCTCCGTTGCCTTCGAAGCCTATGCGGTTCGCCGGAACCTGTGCGCAGTATTCAAAAAACGCCACTCCCCAGGAAAAGAGTATTACCAGAATCAGAGGCCATCCGGTCGAAATTTTCATCTCCTGAAGTTTGAGATGTCCGTACCAGGCGAAGGTCATAAAAATGTTGGAGCACACCAGCAAAAGTATGGTCCATAGGATTTTAGTCATAGTCATATTACTTTGGGCTGCAAAATTAGGAATATTTCGGGAAAAATAGCAGAAAAAATTTGGAGAATAAGAAAATTTGCGTACCTTTGCAATCCCAAATCAAACGCTGGGTTCGTATAACGGTTAGTACTCAAGATTCTCAATCTTGCAATAGGAGTTCGATTCTCCTACCCAGTACCTCGAAAGCCAAGAGATTCCAATCTTTTGGCTTTTTTCGTTTTACCGTCTCCCCCGTCACTCATTAGATGAAAACATTTTCATCTAATCTATGTAATCTTCTGAATTATATCAATTTACAAGACTTTTACCAACCACTTTTGGCAATTATACCAATTATGCCGAATACAGAAAAGAGGATGACCAAGCAGTCCTAAGACTTTTCAGTCATCCTCTTTTTGTAGCGGGTCGCAGGATTGAACTGCGGACCTCATGATTATGAATCATGCGCTCTAACCAGCTGAGCTAACCCGCCATCTTGCGCATTGTTTTGTTGAGATAGAAGGATTCGAACCCTCACTGACAGAGCCAGAATCTGTAGTGCTACCATTACACCATATCTCAATAACTCCCCGGTCTTGCGGACCTCTTTCAAATGGGACTGCAAAGGTACAAAGGTTTTGCGAATATGCAAGAGGTTTTGTGGATTTTTTCGCAGGACTGTGTTGATTTTTACTGATTGCCTAAAACGGAATCCTCGGAATCTCTGCGATTGGCCCTCACCATCAGCACTGTGGCCCAGACCTCGCAACCTTCCTTGCGGCCCACGAAGCCCAATTTTTCGGTGGTGGTGGCCTTCACGCTGATACGGTCCGCCCGGCAGCCGCACAATCCCGCAAGAGACTCCCTCATTGCCGGAATATAGCCTGCCAGTTTCGGGGCCTGCAGAGCTATGGTTATGTCGGCATTCCCTAGAAGGTAGCCCTGACTTGAAGCCAGCTCAATAACCCGGCTGAGCAAAATCCGACTGTCTATGCCCTTGAACTCCTGTGAATTGTCGGGAAAATGCTTGCCTATATCCCCCAGAGCGAGGGCTCCGAGGATGGCATCGCAAAGGGCGTGAATTGCCACGTCTCCGTCTGAATGGGCTATGAATCCGTGCGTATGTTCTATGTCCACTCCGCACAGGCGCATCCGGATTCCCTCACCGAGTGCGTGCACGTCATAGCCGTTGCCTACTCTTATATCATATAGTTCCATAAGCGTGCAAAGATAGCATAAATCTCCAAAATTGATTAACTTTGCAGGTTGGAAAAAGATTATATTATGGGAATTTTCAATTTCGGCTTCTTCGGTACCCCGGAACACAGGGTGTTCAACTACAAGCCAAGATATTACGATCCGGAAAAGGAGGCTCTGAAAGAAAAATTCGGAGCAGTGGACGGCAGCCGTGACAAAAATTACGTCCCCGGTTCACACATAAAGGGCAGTTTCCGAGGGGGAAATTACCAGAAAACACGCAGGTCGGGAAAAGCATCCGGATTCATAGGAATGGTGTCCCTCATCCTCGCCTTTGTGGTAATATATCTCATAGCAAAATACTATCCTCTCCTGCTTGCATCAATGCAGTAGCCTGAAAGAAAGAGCATTATGGACATTAGGATACTTCCAGGGAATATAGTCAATATGATAGCCGCCGGAGAGGTGGTGCAAAGGCCTGCGTCTGTAGTCAAGGAACTGATGGAAAACGCAGTGGACGCCGGTGCAAGTCAGATAAGCGTCATAATTAAGGATTCCGGCCGCACCCTCATCCAAGTCATAGACAACGGCTGCGGAATGTCTCCCGACCAGGCAGTACTTGCATTTGAAAGGCACGCCACCTCCAAGATTTCCACCGCTGAAGACCTCAATGACATCACCACCTTCGGCTTCAGGGGAGAAGCCCTTGCATCCATAGCCGCAGTAGCTGAAGTCAGCCTGAAAACCAGAAGGGAATGTGACGAACTCGGCTGTCAGGTGGATTTTGCCGATTCCAGACATATCGCAACCATCGAGACTGCCACTCCTGTCGGCTCCAATTTTCAGGTCCGCAACCTCTTCTACAACGTGCCTGCAAGGCGCAAATTCCTCAAATCCGACAGTGTGGAATTCAAACACATAGTCACTGAATTCCAGCACGTTGCATACACCTGTCCGGAAATTTCCTTCAAACTTCTGCACAACGACAGGGAAATCTACGTGCTCAAAGCTGCCCGTTCATTGAAATTCCGCATACAGGACATTGTGGGCGCGAATGCCGCTTCCGAAACTGTGGACCTGTCCCTGAATACCTCTGTAGTGAACATATCGGGTTTTATAGGCCGTCCCGACAAAGCCCGCAAAGTCCCTCTCAATCAACTTTTCTTCGTAAACGGACGTTTCTTCCGCAGCCCCTATCTGCACAAGGCTGTAATGAAGGCTTATGAGGATATGATTCCCGACGGCACTGCTCCAAGCTATTTCATCTACCTCGAATGTGACCCCCATAGTGTGGATGTCAACATACATCCGACCAAGGCCGAGGTCAAGTTCGAGGATGACTCCCTGGTATTCCAAACCCTCTACGCCGGGGTGAAGGAAGTCCTCGGCCGCAATTCCTTTGGCGGGGCCATTGATTTCGACATATCTGCATCCCAGCAGATGCCCGTACTCGGACAGAATTTTGAAGAATACAAACCCCTCACCGAGCCTGTTGTGACTCCCTCGGACTACAATCCTTTTGAAAACGACGGTTTTCCCAACGAAACTATGCCTGAGGGTTTCAACTCCAATCCGGCAAGCGGCTTCCCCGACTCACGGCATACTGCCTCTTATCTGGACCGCACCCCGGACTACCGCTCACAGGATTACGGTGCGCTCTTTGACGACACCCCTTCCAAAACCCCCGCCGCAGTGGGAAACATAGTCATAAGCGGCAAATACATAGTCACCAACTCCCGCACCGGCATAATGATAATCCACTCCCGCAGAGCTATGGAAAGGATACTGTATGACAGATTCATAAGCTCTTCCGCCGAGTCCGACACGCTTTCCCAGGCAGTGCTCTTTCCCGTGCAGGTGAGAGTGGGAGTGGAGAATATGGCCATCATTGAGGAGAACACAAATCTGCTCAAAGGCTTCGGATTCGACATTGCTCCATTCGGCACCGACACCATTGTCGTAAATGCGGTTCCGGCCGGTTTCTCCTCCGAGGAGTCCAAAGTCGAGTCTATGGTATCGGACCTCCTCCTGTTGCTCCAGGACTCCAGGGCCTCCCTCTCCACCGTGATGATTGCTGAAACGGCAGGCAAATTTGCCCTCCTGGGAGCCTCCGGCTACGATGGACCCAAAAATCCGGTTGAAGCCGGTTCTATCGTCGAGTCCCTCTTGTCAAGCAGCAACCCGGAATACACCTCTTCCGGACGAAGGATTATGTACATTATTAACTCCGGAGAGCTGGACTCCAAGTTCTGAGCCTCCGCAACATCAAGCAAACAATGGAAATCAGATTCAGATCCAATTCCGGCGGATTCTTGGGATTTATACCTCCAGTCACCCGCAACCTGATAATAATCAACACCCTGATACTCATCATAACATCCTTCTCCAAGAATTTTATGTATGAGACCTTCGCTCTTTTCTATCCCGCATCACCTTTCTTCCACTGGTGGCAGCCGGTCACCCATATGTTTATGCACGGAGGCTTCGGCCATCTTTTCTTCAATATGTTTACCCTCTATATGTTCGGCAGTGTGCTTGAGAGGGTCTGGGGAGGAAAGAAATATCTGCTGTTTTATATGGTGACAGGTCTGGGCGCAGCGCTTCTGCACACAGGAGTCGAATGGTTGCAGACCCTCCACTGGCAGCACATCATACAGACCGGAGACCCTTCGGCAGCGATTGCGGCAACCCAGTCAATGCGCGCTATGCTGAGCACTCCAACAGTAGGGGCATCTGGTGCAATCTACGGTCTTTTGCTCGGTTATGCAATGCTCTTCCCGGACTCTGTAATGACCCTCATATTCCCGCCTATCTCTATGAAGGCCAAGTGGTTCGTGCTCGTTTTCGCGGTCATCGAGCTGCTGATGGGAGTGCTCGGAAGCGACGGTGTGGCGCATTTCGCACATTTGGGCGGTATGCTTTTCGGTTTCATCCTCATCCGGATATGGCGCAAGAGCCACAAAATGTATTCTCAGGATTGATATGGCTTCGGGCAAAAAAAGAGGAAAGAAGCAGAAGAACACTCTGTTCCATTGGATTAAGGGAATATCCTATTCCGTTGTGGCACTGACATTTGCAGGGCTGCAGCTGCTTTCCTATCTGAGTGCCGTCGTCAATCCCGCCAAGGTCTGGTTCTTCTCCATTTTCGGACTGCTCTTCCTGCCGATTTTCATCATAAACATCATACTTGCCGTATGGGCAGGAGTCCACAAGTCCCCTCTTGCTTTCATCCCCCTGATAGCCATTCTGCCGTCGTTCTTCCTCCTGGGACGTTTTTTCAAGCCCGGACAGGGGGAGCCCCGGATTTTTGACCGGGCTGACGGAATACGTATAATAACCTGCAATATAGACCGTTTCGCGTACGACCGCAAACTTGAGGACCGTCAGGAAAGGATAGACTCCATATTTGCATTTCTGAATCGCAACGAAGCCGATGTGATCTGTCTTCAGGAATATGCCTGCGCGGAACCAGGCGACATCAGGCATCTGGTGGGCAGGAAATTGCCCGGATATGAATTTGAATACTATCTCTTCAAAGGACGCAAGGGATTCAGCGGAAATGTCACCCTGAGCCGCTTCAAAGCCTGCGACAAGGGCAAAATACTCTTCGATGACAGCCGCAATCTCGCGCTTTGGACTGAATACGAGACCCGAGGACAGAGATTCCGGGTGTATAACTGCCATTTCGAATCCTACGCAATATCCCTGTCCAACATCTGGCAGACATTGACAGGCAACGCCGATGCAAGGCTGGAAACCGGCACCAAATACCGCAAATCCCTCAGCCGCAGGCCCAAACAGGTGGATGCCGTCCTGACGCACTTCGACAACAGTCCCTGTGCAGGGGTGGTCTGCGGAGATTTCAACGACAACCCTATGTCCTACACCTATCATCGTGTCAGACGAGTGGACAAGGACAGTTTCATCGAGGCGGGGGATGGCTTCGGAGCCACTTTCACTGCTTTCTGGCCTCTGCTGAGGATAGATTACGTATTCGTGCCCGAGAACTGGACGGTGGTCTCCCACAATACGGTCAAAACCGGGTTCTCGGACCATTATCCTATAGTAACTGATTGTATATTAAGTGATTGATATGGAAGAAAAAGAAGAAATCCGTAGAGTTGTGGAAGTGCTCAGGAAAGGGGGAGTGATACTCTATCCCACCGACACCGTATGGGGGTTGGGCTGCGATGCCACAAACCCCGAGGCGGTGGCAAAAATTTTTGCAATCAAGCATCGTCCGGACAGCAAATCCCTGGTCCTGCTGGCCTCGGATATGGATATGGTCTGCCGATATATAAAGGAAGTGCCGGAAATCGCGGTGCAGCTGGTCGAGGTCAATGACAAGCCTATGACCATAGTCTATCCGGGTGCCCGTGCCGCAGAACCGGGAGCTCCAGCCGACAGACACCTTCTGGCTGCAGAAACCGTGGCGGAAGATTCAAGCGTGGCAATCCGTGTCCCTCTCAATGACTTCTGCCGCAGACTTGTCTCCTCCCTGGGATGTCCTCTGGTGTCCACCTCCGCAAACATTTCCGGAGAAAGCACCCCGGCGGGCTTTTCCGAAATCAGCGGGGAAATCAAGTCGGCAGTGGACTATGTTGTGGACCCCGGCTTCGGAAAAACTGCCACAGGAAAGGCCTCATCCATCATTAAGGTCGGTCTTGACGCATCCATCGAGATAATCAGAAAGTAATGGAACTTTTTTACGCAGAATCAGTCAACGGTTCCATCCTGACGCTCGGCGCGGAAGAGTCGGCGCATTGTGCTAAGGTCCTCAGACACAGGGAAGGGGACAGAATCCAGGTGGCCGACGGAATGGGGAATCTGCACAACTGCCGCATACTTTCGCTTTCACCAAGGGAAGTGACCGCTGCCTCCGAATCCTCCGTTTCCGGCTGGGGAGACCACTCCTACCGTCTCACTATGGCCGTCTGCCCCACGAAGAATGTTGACAGATACGAGTGGTTCATAGAAAAGGCCGTAGAGATGGGTGTGGACAGGATTGTGCCTGTCATAGGGGAGCATTCCGAACGCAGCAGCATACGTCCCGAAAGGCTTCAGCGAATCATTGTTTCCGCAGCCAAGCAATCCCTCAAGGCGAGGCTTCCGCAACTTTCCGAGGCTCTGACCGTCAAGGAGTTCCTTCTCAGCTCCGGCGGGGATATGGACGGAACTCAGCCCCCAACCCGCGCCAAATTCATAGCCTGCTGTTTCGAAGACGGAACTATGCCCAGGATTTCCCTCAAGCAAGCCATTGCCGACCATATTCATTTCCCCACTGTCTCCCGGCCATATTGCGACTCCGGTTCTGCAGAGCCACAGCCTGAATCCGCCGTCCCAGCCCCTTGCGCCCTACCTGAAATAACCGTCCTGATAGGCCCTGAAGGCGATTTCTCCGCAGCAGAAGTGAGTGCAGCCATCAGCGCCGGATACATTCCTGTTCACCTCGGTCCCTCCCGTCTTCGCACTGAAACGGCCGCCGTCGTTGCAACAGCCTTTGTCTATAATGCAAGTCTTTGATTATGGCATACATAGGATTAATTT
>JALFCH010000136.1 GCA_022771245.1 Rikenellaceae bacterium
ACTTTATGGAAAACTGAAAAAATATGATGAATATGAAAAAGTTACTTTTGACAATTATTGCTGCAACGGCCTGCCTGACGGCTGTACCTTCCTTCACGGCAAGTGCCACAGAAATCTGCCAGGGAACCACGAAAAAGCCCAAGGCAGAAATCAAGACCGTCACTTTCCACGCCAACCTGCATTGCCACGCTTGCGAAAAAAAGGTAATGGAGAACATTTCATTCGAAAAGGGAGTGAAAGATTTGAAAGTCAATATGGAGAAACACGAAATCACAGTGAAGTACGATGCTTCGAAGACTTCGGTTGAAAAACTTTCAGCCGCCATACAAAAACTGGGGTATAAGGTGGAAGTGGCTGAATAGTTCCAAAACTTTACTAAATTTGCAGTCCCGTTGCCGAGGTAACGGGACTTTTTGAGTAATAATGCGGGCCAGGACCTGTTCTGACCCGGCAAAATCAATGCAATGGCACAGAAACCGTCAATCCCAAAGGGCACAAGAGATTTCGGACCGTCCGAAATGGCTTGCCGCAACTATATCTTCAATACTATCAGCAGTGTTTTCCGCACTTATGGCTATGCTCCTATTGAAACCCCTTCAATGGAGAACTTGAGCACCCTTATGGGCAAATACGGCGAAGAAGGAGACAAACTACTTTTCCGTATCCTGGACTCGGGTGAGCCATTCAATGGCTTGGATTTCAATCAGTTCGTCCTCACAGACGCTCCCGAAAGCGCAAAGAAGCCGGCCTACAACTGCAAGGCAATCACCAACAAGGTCTGTGAAAAAGGCCTTAGATATGACCTGACTGTGCCGTTCGCAAGGTTCGTAGTGCAGCATCAGAATGAGATATCCTTTCCGTTCAGGCGTTATCAGATTCAGCCCGTTTGGCGTGCAGACCGTCCCCAGAAAGGACGTTACCGCGAGTTTTACCAGTGTGATGCCGACGTGATAGGTTCCAACTCCCAACTTAACGAATTGGAACTTGTGCAGATTGTGGACAGGGTGTTCGAACTCTTCGGCATCAGGGTACTCATAAAGATCAACAACCGCAAGGTGCTTACAGGACTTTCCGAAATATGCGGATTCCCGGACAAGGTGGTGGATATTACTGTGGCCATCGACAAGATTGACAAAATCGGGATTGAGGCAGTGGAGGCTGAAATGCTTGAAAAGGGTCTGAGCAAAGAGGCGGTGAAAGTCATTGAACCCGTGCTCTGCCTCAAAGGCAACAATGCGGAAAAACTCAGTCTTATGAAATCTCTTTTCGGAGGAGCCTCAGCATCCGGTGTGGTGTCCCAGACCGGGCTCAAAGGCATAGAGGAACTGGAGGAACTGTTCGGGTTCATTGAAGTTGGCGGCATCAGGCAGGATGTGGAAATAGACCTTTCCCTTGCAAGAGGTCTGAATTATTATACAGGAGCCATTTTCGAGGTGAAGGCTTTGGACTTTGAAATCGGAAGCATCTGCGGAGGAGGCCGCTATGACAACCTCACCGGCATTTTCGGGCTTCCGGGAATGTCCGGAGTGGGCATATCTTTCGGTGCAGACCGCATATACGATGTGCTCAAAGGTCTGGACAAGTTCCCTGATAGCATAGGTGAAAGTGCAAAATTGCTGTTCGCAAATATGGGAAAAGAAGAGGTGAATTACCTCATTCCTATAGTCAAGTCATTGAGAGACAGAGGAATAAGCTGCGAGATTTACCCTGAGGCATCCAAACTGAAGAAGCAGTTCGACTATGCCTCACGCAAGAACATCCCATTCATCTCCATCTGCGGCGATACTGAAGTCGAGTCATGCTGTGTAAATTTAAAGAATCTGAACACCGGAGAGCAAAAGAGTTTCAGTCACAATGACATTGACGGCATCTCCGCTTTTCTTGGGGAATAGTTTGCTAAATTTTTCACAAAAAAGGCGAAAAAAGTTTGCAAGTATAAAATTTTGTTGTACCTTTGCAATCCCAATCGAAAGAGAGGGTGTTTAAAAATCGAGGCACATTCCTGAATAGCTCAGTTGGTTAGAGCATCTGACTGTTAATCAGAGGGTCGCAGGTTCAAGTCCTGCTTCAGGAGCAACATCGCGGGGTAGAGCAGTTGGTAGCTCGTCGGGCTCATAACCCGGAGGCCGGAGGTTCGAGTCCTTCCCCCGCAACTAAAATAGCAAGTTGGGTCAAATCAACTGAAAGACTATAAGACTCTTGAAGCAAGGATGAATTCCGAACTCTCAAGAGTCTTTTTTGTATTTGGTACCATCACTTTCTGAGCAGAGTCTCATCGGCATAGGAAGCCAGGCCAGTTACAGCCATCATAAGAGACTGTGATTCGTGGGAAATGGTGGCGAAGATTATGCCCAAATCGAAAGGCAGGGAATAGACAGTACTCAGGGCCAGCGCAACTATGTAGTGGAAAGCCCCGAAGCCTCCCGGCACAGGCACAAGCCAGCCCAGACTGCCCGCAAGCATAAGGAACATGGCATCCGCAAGGGACAGCCCGTCAAGCATGGGAACGGCGCGCAGGGAGGTATAGCTCATAAGGAAATACATAGCCCAGATCAACACGGACTGGACAATGAAACGCCACCAGTTCTTCATTCTGAAACAGCTCACGACACCGTCCCAAATGCCTCTGAATACCGCCCATATCCGGGACGCTGCGGAATGCCTCTTGAACACAATCAGAGCAACGCAGATTGCCGCCGCGAAAAAAGCTATGGCCACAATCCACCAGAGACTGAAATCCAGTCTTCCGGACAGTGGCTGCCATATGTTTTCCAGGAAAAATGCACCGAATTTCCCCCATTTCAGGCAGAGGAAGCAGACGAGAATGCAGAACATCATCACAAGATCTATGCTCCTTTCCGTCACCACCGTGCCCAGAACCTGACCGTAACCCAGACCTTTCGGAGCATCTGCCGCAATGTTTCCGGGCACCTTCCCTTTCTCTTTACCGGAGTCACGGGCCACCACGCCGCAACGCACGAACTCCCCTATCCTCGGAAACACGAAATTCGCCAGATAGGCTATGTTCACTGCATTGAAAACCGTTCTGCGGGATGTCTTTGCATCCAGGGGCAGCAGTATTTCACGCCAACGTTCTGCCCGGAACCAGTTGGACAACACACCGGCTACTATGCTCAAAAGCACCCAACCCCAGCGGCATACTTTCAGACTGTCCATAAATTCAGTCCAGTCTATACCCCTGAAACAGAACCACAATAGTGCCACTGCAAGAAGCAGCGACAGAACGTATTTCAATATATTCTTAAAGTCTATTTTCATCATCCGGCCCGCAGACAAAGGGCATCCGGCTCTGAAATGCCCAAAATTCCGGCGGACTGCAAAAATACAAATTTCTTCGGTTAGGATAGCATTGCCTCCCAAAGAAATGCTTATCTTTGCACCAGATGTGTAAAAAATTATAGCAACATTTATGAAAACCATACTCGGCATCGGCAACGCATTGACAGACATTCTCGCCATCCTCCCCGACGACTCATTCCTGGAGGAATACAACATCCCGAAGGGAAGTATGCAGCACGTGGACAAAGAAACGGGAGACCGGATACTTGAAAGGCTGAAGCCTTTGGGAGTGCAGTATGTGGCTGGAGGTTCCGCAGCCAACACCATCACCTGCACCGCAATTTTCGGTATGAAGTCGGCATTTATCGGCAAAACCGGAGACGACGACTTGGGACACCTCTTCAAGAGCGACCAGGCACAGTACGGCATCAAATCCATTCTCCTCAAAGGCAAGAATCCGTCCGGAAGGGCTGTGGTGCTGATAACTGCCCCCAATGCTGAAAGGACTTTTGCGGACTATATGGGAGCAGCTCTGGAACTGGTGCCCGAAGACCTGAAACCCGAGTATTTCAAAGGCTATGATTATTTCCATATCGAAGGCTATCTCGTGCAGAACCAAGCACTTATCCGCAAGGCAGTGGAAATGGCCAAGGCTGCGGGATGCATTATTTCAATAGATATGGCATCCTACAATGTGGTGGAGGCCAACAAGGAGTTTCTGCAGGACATCGTGGAGAATTATGTGGACATAGTTTTCGCAAACGAGACCGAAGCAAGGGCTTTCACGGGACTGGAGCAGAAGGAGGCCCTGGAGGCAATCGCGAAACATTGCGACATTGCGGTGGTGAAAATCGGGAAGCACGGCTCTATGGTCCAGCAGGGCGACGAATATCATTATATAGAAGCGTGGCCGGCAGACACAATTGATGCGACGGGAGCCGGAGACACCTATGCTGCCGGATTCCTCTATGCCCATTCATTAGGTATGCCGCTGAAAGTCTGCGGAGAGATCGGTTCCATCATTGCAGCAAAGGTTGTGGAGGTAATCGGTACCAAAATCGACATACCGAGATGGAAAGCAGCCAAGAAGGAAATCAAGGCTCTCATCAAGGCCACCAAGGAGTCTTTGTAAATTCGCCGAAGATGGGCTTCATCAGGGACTTTTTCGTCAGACGCCAAATCAAGCTGGCCGGATACAAGGGAGAGAGACATTCCGTCCCGCTCTGCGATGCCAAGCGGTGCATTGTGCTGCTGGACGTGGAAGATGCAGAGACCGACGCCTGCCTGACCAGGCTCAAAGTTTTCCTGAACGGGAAAGGGATAGAATTCAAACCCTTTTTCCTGGATATGGGCAAGCACGGCAAGGACGATATAATTACAACTGCAGTCAAAACAACTATACTCAAGAGGAACCTTCCGCTGTCCGGCACCTTGCCGAAAGAGATAGTGGCAGAACTGCAAGCTGATTCTGCCGAGATTTATATCTGCCTGGTAGACAACAGCCTGCCAGTGACACGCTGCTTCAACGGCATAGCGCCTGCTCCATTCTGCGTGGGCATTGCCGACTATGACGGCTCACCTTTTTCAATGGTTTTCAAAGGTTCCGCAGAGGAACATATTCAAGTGAATTTTCACGATTGCGCCAAGAGGCTGGAGAGCATCTTGGATTATCTCGAAATGGTAGTATGAAAGAAAATCTGAAAAAATACGGGCTTGTGGCAATCAAAGGTGCCTGTATGGGAGCCTCGGATGTGATTCCGGGTGTGAGCGGAGGCACAATAGCCTTTATGACAGGCATCTACACTGAACTCATCGATTCCATACACAATATTGACGGGACGGCCCTCAAACTTTTCTTCACCGGCAAGTTCCGCGAATTCTGGAAGCATATAAACGGTAATTTCCTCATCAGTGTGCTTGTGGGGATACTTTTCAGCGTTTTTTCCCTTGCGAAACTGATGACCTGGCTGCTGGAGAACCAGCCTGCTCCGACCTGGGCTTTCTTTTTCGGACTGATTGTGGCCTCGTCCATCTTCATCCTCAAGGGAGTCCATTTCTGGAAATGGAAAGACTATGTCTGCACCCTTGCAGGAGTGGTTCTGGGCGCTGTAGTCTGCACTCTCTCCCCTTCCAAGACTCCCGACGGACTGTGGTTCATTTTTATTTGCGGAGCCATTGCTATCTGCGCCATGATACTGCCCGGGATTTCGGGGTCGTTCATTCTCCTGATAATGGGGAAGTATGACTATGTGCTCGCAGCAGTTTCGGGACTGGTGTCGCTGGGAAGGGCTGAGGAAGTGACTGCCGGGCTGGCTACCGGGCCTATGACCTGGGGGCAGTGCCTGACTGTAATGCTGGTGTTTGCCTGCGGTGCGGTAATAGGCATTGTGTTGTTTTCCAAGTTCCTGCACTGGCTGCTTGCCCGGCGCAACAGGGAGACCACTCTGGTGCTTGCCGGCTTCATTATCGGGTCCTTGCTGAAGGTATGGCCCTGGCACGCTGAATCCGGTTGGCCTGCTCTTCCGGGAGTCGGGGTGGAACTGGATTGGGTGCAGGTGGGCCTGTGTACAGTCACTGCAGCTGCCGGACTTGCCCTCGTGTTCGGAATCGAATATTTGTCCAAACGTAAAGAATCATCCAAATGAAAGTTCTGATACTGTCCTGCTCTACGGGAGAGGGACATAATTCCGCATCCAAGGCTTACTTGGAATATCTCCATTCCATAGGCGTGGAGGCTGAAGTGAAGGATACCATGTCGCTGGTGGGTCCGAATGCCACGAGCAAAGCTTCCGAAATCTACCTCTTCTCCACGAGGACCAAATTGTTCGGAATGGTTTACAAGGCGGGGGCTGCAATCAGCGATGCCATAGACTCGACAAAATCCCCTGTCTATTATGCCAACAAACTCTATTGCGAGAAACTTCACGATTATATTGAAAGCAATGGTTTCAGCGCGGTGATCTGCGCCCACATTTTCCCTGCCGAGGCCATTACCGCGCTCAAGAGGAAGGGCAAGCTGAATGCGACTTCTATTTTCCTGATGACAGACTACACCTGCATTCCTTTTATGAAGGATACCGAGTTGGACTATTACATAGTGCCACATTTCCATCTGGTTGAAGAATGTGTGAAGAAGGGACTGCCAAGGGAGAAACTGCGTCCTTACGGCATCCCGGTCAAGTCCGTTTTCCACACACCCAAGGCAGACAGGACGGAGGTCAGGAACTTGTGCATTCTGGAGTTCGGATATATGGACCCGGAGAAGAAATGGTTTCTGATGATGTCGGGAAGTATGGGCTTCGGGCATCTTCAGGACACTGTCAGAGAGATTCTGAAGCAGTACGGAGACAAGGTGGAGGTGATAATGGTGTGCGGGACAAACACCGAACTCCGCACGAAGCTGATCAAGAATTTCGGCGGGCATACAAATGTCAAGGCTATAGGTTTCACGGACAAGGTGGCTATGCTTATGGATGCCTGCGATGTTCTGTTCACCAAGCCCGGCGGACTGTCAAGTACCGAAGCGGCGGCCAAGCATATTCCAATAGTGCACACTGCCCCGATTCCGGGCTGCGAGACTTGCAATGCCCTGTTTTTCCACTATCACGGAATGTCATACGCGACCACCGACATTCCCGAGCAGGTGCGGGCTGCAGGCAGGCTCTGCTTTGATGAGTCCTGCAGGGATGCAATGATCTCCGCCCAGGCAGCCAATATCAACACCCAGACTTGCAGGGACATCACCGGGTTGCTTCTTGATGGGGAAAATAATGAAAACCAATAATATAACTATGGCTAATAAACTGACATTCGGAATTCTTTCAGCAGCCACAATAGCATCGGCCTGCTGCAACTACGTAAGCCCGGCCATCCCGGCAGACTCAAAAATAGAAATGAAGGTGGAAGAGGTACTCGGCAAAATGACCCTTGAAGAGAAGGCCGGACAGCTCGTACAGATTACCTCGGACGTAATATCCACAGACGGAAAGCTCGACACTGCAAAAGTCAGGTCCTGTGTAAGAGACTGGAAGGTCGGTTCATTCCTGAACGTATTCGGGGGCCATTCCGATTCGCGCGAAGGTACAGCCAGGGATATGAAACTGATTCAGGACATCTCGATGGAGGAGTTGGGCATACCTACGGTCTTCGGTCTGGATATGATTCACGGAGCAAGCTACCTCTCAGATGCGACCTTCTTCCCTCAGGAAATCAACCTTGCAGCCACATTCGACAGGGGCTATGCATCCAAGATGGGCGAAGTGATGGCGTATGAAACCAGAGCCGCAATGGTGCCTTGGATTTTCTCCCCTGTGATGGACCTCGGGCGTGACCCGAGATGGCCAAGGCATTGGGAAAGTTGGGGAGAAGATCCGTATCTCCAGGCTGAAATGTCTGTGGCTGAAACGGTTGCGGCACAGGGCGAAGATCCCAACCACATAGACTTGGAACACGTTGCAGTGAGCATCAAGCACTACCTGGCTTATGGCACCCCGGTTTCCGGACAGGACAGAACACCGGGAATGGTCTCACCTTGCGATTTGCGTGAGAAATATTTCCGTCCTTTCAAGGAGTGTTTCCAGGCAGGAGCGCTCACCCTTATGGCAAATTCCGCATCCGTCAATGGAGTTCCGGTTCACTCGAGCTATGAATACCTCACCCAGTGGTGCAAGAAAGACCTCGGATGGGACGGGATGGTGGTGACCGACTGGGCCGACATCAACAATCTCTACACCCGCGAACACATTGCCGCTGACAGGCTCGAAGCCGTGGAAATCGGAATCAATGCAGGTGTGGATATGATTATGGACCCTTACGACCCGGCAGTTTGCGCTGACATCGTGACTCTGGTGAAGGAAGGCCGCATAAGTCAGGAACGTCTGGACGATGCAGTGCGCAGGGTGCTCCGCCTCAAGGCCCGCCTCGGCCTCTTCGAAAATCCGGTATGGAGCGTGGACGGCTATGAGAAGTTCGCCTGCGGGGAATTCGCCAAGATTTCATACGACGCGGCGGTCGAATCTATGGTCCTGCTGAAGAATGATTCAGACCTGCTCCCGCTGGCAAAAGGAAAACGCATATTGGTGACTGGTCCTAACGCCAATTCTATGAGAACCCTGAACGGAGGTTGGTCATACACCTGGCAGGGCGAACAGACCGACGATTTCGCGAGAGGACACAATACCATACTTGAGGCGCTCAGCAATGAGTTCGGTGCAAAGAATGTGAGCTACCGTCCGGGAGTCTCCTACTACGGAAGAGACTGGAAGGCAGACCGCATCGAAGACCTCTCAGGAGTGGTGGCGGCAGCCCGCAATGCAGATGTTGTGATTGCCTGCGTGGGTGAGAACAGCTATTGCGAGACTCCGGGCAATATCAACGATCTGAACCTTTCCGAAAACCAGAAGGAACTTGTCCGCGCCCTTGCAAAAACTGGCAAGCCGATCATCCTGGTGCTGAACGAAGGACGTCCGAGAATCGTCAACGACATCGAGCCTATGGCAAGCGCTGTGATAGACATTATGCTTCCGGGCAACTACGGCGGCGATGCACTTGCAGCACTTATTTCCGGTCGGGAGAACTTCAGCGGCCGTCTGCCGTTCACCTACAGCAAATACGTGAATGCTCTCCACACCTACGACTACAAGGTGAGCGAGGTGGTTTCAACGATGAGCGGAGCCTACAACTACGATGCTATGATGGATGTTCAGTGGCCATTCGGTGCCGGTTTGAGCTACACGAAGTTCGAGTATTCAGACTTCAGGATTTCTTCCGAAAGTTTCGCCTGGGATGACGAGCTGACCTTTGAGGTGACAGTCAGGAACACGGGCAAGCGTTCAGGCAAGGAGACAGTGATGCTCTTCTCCAGTGACCTTGTGGCAAGCATAGTTCCGGACGTGAGACGCCTCAGGGAGTTCACCAAAGTGGAACTTGCAGCCGGAGAAAGCAAAACCGTGAAATTCACCATCCCTGCCAAAGAGCTTGCATTTGTAGGCCGAGACGGCAAGTGGCGCATTGAAAGCGGCGACTTCCGCTTCTCCTGCGGCACCCAGGCCCTCTTCGCGAAATGCACCGGCACCAA
>JALFCH010000141.1 GCA_022771245.1 Rikenellaceae bacterium
ACGGAAATGACGGGTAAGCTCACCACAGCCTCATCCTGCACAAGGTAGCCATTTTTTTGATGAATTGCAAAACCGAGGCAAGCCCCTTCCAACAACAGGAACAGAATGGCGAGGATGAATCCGGCTCTCTTTCCTGCCACAGTACGCGAAAGGAAGAACAACAGGATGAATGTGCAAAGCAGTACAAGGAACACCAGCGACAGCACGGCCCACATATCGGCACTGAGACTGAAGCAAAGCTTCTTGACCCAGGTATTAAGTATGAATTCCGGCACCTCTTCAATCCTGTCCTGAGTCAGAGACCGGACGAAATCCAGATTGAACCTTGCATCCTCGAAGGATGAATCCAGTTTGAGAGCCCTGCGGTAATTCACGATTGCCCCGGAAAGGCTACCCGACTTATAGAGAGCATTGCCGAGATTATAATACAGTTTTGCGGATTCCATACCCAGGGAGACTATCATTGAATAGTCTGCCGCCGCATCTTCCCAACGGCCCTCGGAATAAGCCTGATTGGCTTTTTCCCAAAGATTTTCCGAGTATGTTTCTGCATTCTGTACTCCGGAAGAGGCCGGTTCCGCAGGCAGTTCCGCAGCGTTCAGGCTGCCCCCTATGGTCAGGAAGCAGACAAGTGCTAAAGCCACAGGAGCCTTCTTTTTCGCAGTTTTCATTGATGAATCTATGGTTGAAATAAGTTCCGCTGCCTTTTCGTAATGAGAGCGCATCTGACTGTTGTCAGACGAAGGAGCATAGCGTGCAAATTCACATTCGTCCAGAAGACCCGCATAATCCGTTGCTACCTCTTCCGACACACCGCGTTCCACAAGCCTTGATGCAATGTTTTCCTTGCTGAGCTCGGACATAGGCATATTCATCTTGTCAGCTATGAAACCCACCAGGGACTTGTGCAATTCCTCATAAAAAGCAGCCGGGAGGTTTTGTTTCAGATAGGCATCGGCAGACTTGAGTTGCCTCAGGGCCTTTTTGGTGGCCTTTCTGGTCTTCATTCCGACAGTATCGCTGCGTCTGGATTGAACGGCCCGAACCACGTACCAGACAATGCAGGAAAGCAGCAAGATCAGCAGGTACAGCGAAACAAAGAGAGGTGAGGATATGAAAAAGGCTCCCTTGGACGAGAATGAGGCCGGCTTGGTGGAGATGAAACGTATGTCCTGTCCGAGATTGCGCACGTCCTTTTGGATTACTCCCCCGCTTACTACCGTCTCAGGAAGGTCAGCTCCCTTTTCCACCGTAAAATCTATAGCTTTGGTGCTCACGGTCACATATCTGCCCTGCTCCACATCGTAATAGCTGTAGTTGACGGGCTCGATGGTGAAGTCTCCCGGGCTCCTTGGTATGAACGGGAACTCGAACTCCTTGGAACCGCTCAGAGATCCTTTGGAAGTCTTGTCTGTAACTTTGGTATCATAGACCTCCATATCCAAGGGAAATTCCACTTTCGGCTGTTCGATGAGAGAAACGTTTCCACGGCCTGTCACGGTGACTATCAGAGAGTTGGCTTCGTGGGCCTTGAGTGTGGGCTTGGAGAGTCTGGCGGATATGGAGAATTTGCCCACGCCACCGCCGAATGATGCCGGAGCACCTGCCGGAAGGGCCGAAACGTGCACAGTCACGGCCTTGGACTCGACTTTCTTGCGGACAGTGGTGTAGTCATCAAAGAATCCGTCGAATATGCTGCCGGTGCGGGACTGAACCCTGACATTCACAAGGCAGGTGAGTGTAGCCGGGTCTATGACTATGTCTCCGGTCTGCTGGGGGATGAGCACATAGCGGCGGAGGACAGCTGCATCGTAAATCTTGCCCTTGTATTCTTCCCTTTTGAAATCTATGTTGGTCGGGGCTTCCACTTCCTGGCTCCAGAAGCCATTGAATGATGGGAAATCTGCATTCTCGAAACCTGAAAGATTAGCTCTCTGGTAGATCTTGAGTGTTGCATTTACAGGCTGCCCCACCACTACGCTGGTTCTGTCGAGAGACAGGTCCAGGATTATTTCTCCGTAATTGGCGTTACGGGAGGACGAGGATGTCATCTGGTTGCCACCTGATGCGCCGGGGTCGGAAGCCACGCCCTGCTGGGAGGAATTCCCGGGATTGGACTGGACTGCACCGGAGTTGCTCTGATTGAGCACCTTTACAGTTGCGGGGGAGGACTGGATCTGATTACCCTTGACCATTGCGGTGGCTGGAGGGAGGATGAATTCGCCCTCAGAACGAGGTTTGAGCACATAGGTATAGGACACGGTCCTGCTGGATGTCCTCTTGCCGTTGATGATGCTGACACTGCGGGATGAGGACTCCATAGGCCCGATGAGAAGATCGAAATCTTCCGGGCATTCCCAATTGAAGTCAGAAGCGGAATTCTCTCCCTCTATGACAAAAACAACACGGAAATCTTCATCCACGCTCACTACGTTATGGACCTGCACCTGAATGGAAGACTGTGCGGATGCCACAACTGCCAATGCCAAAAACAATATAGATGTCACAAACTTCTTCATACTACCAATTCTTTTCTTTCTGACGCGACTTCATTGCCGCAGCTTTTTCACGGTTCACTTTGTCCTGGGTTTCCTTTTCTCTTGCCTGTATGGCCTGGAGCATCTGCTGGGCAGCCTGTGGGCTTATTTTTGCATCCTGCTGCTGTGGGGACTGATTTTGCCTGTCCTGGTCATTCCTCTGGTCCTGATTATTGTTCTGATCCTGATTCTGGTCATTCTGCTTTTGATCCTGATTATCCTGATTCTGGTCGTTCTGCTTCTGGTCCTGATTCTGGTTCTGGTCGTCCTGATCCTGATTCTGATCTTGGTTCTGGTTGTCCTGATTGTCTTGATTCTGCTGATTCTGCTGATTCTGAAGCATCATCTTCGCATAGACATAATTCTCTTTGGCATCCAGATCTCCGGGATTCAGCAGCAATGCCTTTTCGAACGCATCCACAGCCCCTTTGTAATCCTGCTTTGCAAGAGCAATGTCCCCGAGATTATAGTAATAGTCAGACTCCCTTGCGGAAGCAGCGGCCTGATCAGCAATTTTCTTCATATAATTCCCGGCCTCATCGTACTGCTCCTGACGATAGAGGTCGCAGGCGAGGTTATAATTGGCAGCGAAGGAAAGCGAATCCTTAACCAGAGCCCTCCTGTAGTCGATTTCTGCCTCCTTGAACTCTCCTTTACGGTATTCACGGTTTCCTTTGCGCACCTCAGACTTGTCCGTTTGCGCTGACAGCATTTGGACGGACAAGATCAGGATGCCTGCAAACAATACTTTGACATATCTCATACCTTCACAATTATAGGCGGTCATTTACAAAAAATCCACAATCATTTGCCGAACAGTCTTATCCTGCTCTTTCTTTGTCCTATCAGTCCCTCAAGCACAAAGAAAGCCAAGGCTATGGCAAAGAAATACATATACTGTTCGTCATATTCCTCAAAGACTACTGAATTGAACTTTTCGGATTCCATTTTCCGTATCTCATCGATGATGGGGTTCAATCCGAATTCGCTGTTGCCGGCACGCACATAGGCGCCACCACCGACTTCTGCGACCTGTTTCAATATGTCCTCATCCAGCCGGGTTACAACTATTTCTCCATTTCTGTCCTTCAGCAGTCCCCCTTCCTTGAGCGGAATCGGCTTGCCCTCAGGTGAGCCTACGCCAATGGTAAAAACCCTTATCCCCATTTCAGCGGCATTCCTGGCAGCCCCCACAGGGTCGTCCTCGTGATTTTCTCCATCGGTTATCACAATTATGGCACGGCTTTTTTCACTCTGGGCACTGAATGAACGGGCAGAGGTGTTGATGGCTTCCCCAAGCGCAGTTCCCTGTACCGGAACCGACTCGGTGGAAATGGAATTGAGAAACATTTTGGCGGATACATAGTCTGTGGTCACCGGCAATTGCACATAGGCACCTCCAGCGAACACGACCAGCCCGATTCTGTCATCCCGCAGCTTGTCCACAATCCTGGCTATGGCCAGTTTGGCTCTCTCCAGACGGTTCGGGGAATAATCCTGGGCCAGCATCGAGTTGGAAACGTCAAGGGCAATCACGACTTCCGCACCCTTGGTCTCGTGTTCTTTGAGTTTGGCTCCAATCAGGGGCCGGGAAAGTCCGATTACGAAGAAAGCGAAACCGAGGCTGAAGAGCGACACCTGCCACCATCCCCTTGAACTGGACCAGGAAGGCATCAGCCTCTCAATCAAGGCCTTATCTCCCAATTTTTCCATTCTGCGGCGTCGCATCTTCCGGAAGATGGCATAGGCCACCGGAAAAACGGGCACCAGAAGGAGCAACCAAAGATATTGTATATCAGCAAAATACAGCATAATTCTCAAATTTTATGAAAATGGCCTATGGCAGACGGCGCAAAAACAGCTTGAGCAGGAACTCCAGCAGCAGGGCCGCGAGGGCTATGAGAGCGTAGGTGCCGAAAAGCTCCTTATAGACCGGAAAACTGTCTATGGTCGTGCGGGCCTTTTCCATTTTATTGATTTCGGCGTAAATTTCAGCAAGTTTGGTGTTGTCCGTAGCCCTGAAATAGCGTCCTCCGGTGGTGGCAGCCACCTCTGAGAGCAACTTTTCATCGATTTCCACCTTCACATTCTGCATCTGGACTCCCCAAGGGGTCATCACCGGATAAGGGGCCGTCCCGTTTGCACCTACGCCTATGGTATAGACTCTCACACCGTAGGTCTTGGCTATCTCGGCCGCGGTTTCAGGAGCGATCTCGCCGCAGTTGTTCACTCCGTCGGTGAGCAGTATCACAACGCGACTCTTGGCATCGGAGTCCTTCATACGGGCTACAGCAGTGGCCAATCCGTTACCTATCGCCGTTCCGTCCTCCAGCAAATCGGTGTTCACCTCCTTCATGAGGTTGATGAGTGTTGCCCTGTCGGTAGTAAGCGGACACTGGGTGAAGGATTCCCCGGCGAAAACAACAATTCCCATTCTGTCGGAAGGCCTCTGGGATATGAATTCTATTGCTATGTCCTTGGCTGCATTGATGCGGTCCGGGGCAAAGTCGCGGGCGAGCATTGAAGTGGAAACGTCCATAGCCAGGACTATATCTATGCCTTCGGTGTCCACTTTTTCCATCTGTTCCGAGGAGCGGGGACGGGCTATGGCTATGACAATCATCACCAGAGCAAGTGTTCTGAGCAGGAAGGGCAAGTGGCGGAGATATTCCATCACTGAATGTCCTCCGGCGAGGAACGGAACGGAAGTGGATACCCTCAGATGGGGAGTCCGTCCGAGAATTTCTCTCAAGACATAGAGAACTGCAAGAAGGCCCGGAATGACGAGCAGCCACAAAAGATGCGGATATTCAAAAAACATCACTATTCCTCCTTCTTTTGGGCAACCGTCTCATTCTCAATGTCAGACTCATAAGTCGAAGTCACGAATTTCACGGCAAGGGGCAAGACGGAAGCATTCTCCTGCTCTGATGCGGCGTGTTTTGCGAACTTTACGAAATCGGCGGTTACAAACATATTCTCAATCTCATCCACAAGCACCTTCTTCTCCACGTCCTCCTTCTCAAACTGGGGCTTGAGTTCCCTGAAAATCTCGGCTGTAGTCATCTCCATTGCACCTATGCCATAACGGGAGGCGATATACTCCCTCAGCACATCAGTCACCCCGGACCAGAAAAGTTTCTGCTTGTCCGGAGCCCAAAGCTTATTGCCACGGTATTCCTCGAGTTTCCTCAGGGCGGTAATATGGGCAGGTTCCTTCACCTGGGATTCACCGGAGGCCTTTTTCCTGAAACGGATAATCAAAAAGACGATCAGGGCTATAAGACCGGCGGAGAGCAATCCAATCAGCAGATACGGCAGCACTTCCATGAAAGTGACCGGATAACGCACCACATCCTTGATGTCGTGGGGAGTGAAGGAAGTAGTGTCCACAGGCATAGTCTTAACTTCAAACCTCAGACTCTCAAGCAGCAGAGTATCCGGTTCCTCCCCGGGAAACTGTCTGATTACGGGGAGTTGCGGCAACACATATTCTCCCTGGTCGAATGCAGTCAGGACTGCACCCACCTTGATGTCGTATCTGGTCACAGGGGATTCCTTACCCGGTTTATAAACTTTGAGGGTGTCGCAGACCCACGGCCGGACTATCCTCACCGAAGCCGTGTCCTTCAGTTCCGGAAGGGCTATCCCCGTTCCTTCCGGCACCTTCTCGAACAGGACCCCGTAGAGCAGCTGGTCGGCTATGAGTATGCTGTCCCTCTTCTGCAACTGCTCCAGAAACGGAGTCTGCGCAGACAGAGACAGGCAGGCAAAAGCCGCAGCCAATATTGTCAGGAATTTCTTCATATCGCTTTACCTTTGGCTGAATAGCATCATCAGGGCTTTCACATAATCTTCATCAACAGCCACTTTCACCCTGTCGATATTGTATTTGGACAGGAGTTTGTCCTCATTGGCCCGCAAGGATGCAAACCAGGCTCCGTAGGCCTCCCTCACCTTTCTGCTCCCGGTGTCCACCCAGGCTGTCCTCCCCGTTTCCGAGTCCTTGATGTTCACAAGACCCACATTCGGGATTTCCCGCTCAAGGGGGTCATAGACCTCCACCACGGATATGTCGTGACGGTTGGCGGCCACCTTGAACGCCTCTTCGTAACGGGGATTCGCATCGGCATCCGCATCGATGAGATCGGAAAGCACAAATGCGTTGCAACGCTTCTTCAAGGCATTGGTGAGATAGCGCAGGGCTTCGGAAAGATCGGTGCCCGTGGACTGGGGTTCATATTCAAGCACCTCCCGTATGATGTGCAGCAGATGTGAACGGCCCTTTTTCGGAGGGATGAACTTTTCCACCTTGTCGCTGAAAAACAGCGCACCCACCTTGTCGTTGTTGATTATGGCCGAGAATGAAAGCACTGCCGCTATTTCAGCAATCATATCCCTTTTCACCATACCTCTGGTACCGAAGAGTCCGGAACGGCTGACATCTATCAGGAGCACGACCGTCAATTCCCTCTCCTCTTCGAACACCTTCACATAAGGCGCACGAAGACGGGCGGTTACATTCCAGTCCATATTCCGGACATCATCACCCCACTGGTACTCCCTGACTTCGCTGAAAGCCATACCTCGGCCCTTGAAGGCAGAGTGATACTCTCCCGCAAAAATCTGGTGCGAGAGAGCCTTGGTCTTGATTTCTATTTTTCTGACCTTTTTGAGAAGGTCGGTTTCATTCAATTCTGCCATTGCACAAAATCTACTAAGGAACTTCCACAAAGTTCACAATCTTGTCGATAATGGCATCAGTGGTGACATTTTCCGCCTCAGCCTCGTAGGTAAGCCCTATCCTGTGACGGAGTACTTCGTGGCAGACCGCCCTCACGTCCTCCGGAATCACATAGCCGCGCCTCTTGATGAAAGCATAGGCCTTTGATGCAGCTGCGAGGGAGATGCTGGCACGAGGAGATGCACCGTATGCAATCAGGCCGGAGAGGTCAGCAAGTCCATATTCTGCAGGTGTCCTTGTGGCATATACGAGGTCCACGATATAACGCTCGATTTTCTCATCCATATATACCTCACGCACGATCTCGCGGGCTCTTATGATATCCTCCGGCTGGAGCACCTGGGATGCTTTCGGAAACTCTCCGGAATTGTTCATACGGAGAATGAGTTTTTCCTCCTCCTTCTTAGGATAGCTTACCACTACCTTGAGCATAAAACGGTCCAGCTGCGCCTCAGGAAGCGGATAAGTACCCTCCTGCTCAATAGGGTTCTGGGTTGCCATCACAAGGAAAGGCTCCGGAAGGCGGAAAGTCTCGTCACCTATGGTCACCTGTCTTTCCTGCATGGCCTCAAGCAAGGCTGACTGCACCTTGGCCGGAGAACGGTTAATCTCGTCCGCAAGTACGAAATTGGCGAAGACAGGGCCTCTGCGAATCTGGAACTGCTCTGACTTCTGGGAGTAGATCATTGTACCGAGCACATCGGCAGGAAGCAGGTCCGGAGTGAACTGGATACGGCTGAATTTACCGCCCACAGCAGAAGCGAGAGTGTTGATAGCCAATGTTTTGGCAAGTCCCGGCACACCTTCAAGAAGGATGTGTCCGTTGGCAAGGAGGCCGATGAGAAGGTTCTCCACCAACTGTTTCTGACCGACGATGACTTTGTTCATCTCCATCGAAAGGATGTCCACAAAGGAACTTTCCCTCTGGATGCGGTCGTTCAGTTCTTTGATATTTACACTGTCCATTATAATTATTTTTAACTTTGTCTCAAATTTGAATTCTATGAGATATATCGCCACCTTGTCATATTGCGGAAAAGCGCTCAGCGGCTGGCAGAAACAGCACAATGCAACCACCGTCCAGGGCGAATTGGAACGGGCCCTGGGGATACTTGCCTCTGCTCCTGTCGAAACTGTCGGTGCAGGCAGAACTGATGCCGGGGTAAATGCCGTGAACTATGTCTGTCACTTCGATTTGCCTGAGCCGTTTCCGATGGCAAAGCCAGACCTATTGCACAAAATCAATGCCATCCTGCGTAAAGATATAGTAATCCACGACATAACTCCTGAAAAATCTTTTGAAAGCCTGGCTGATACGCCCCGTCCCATCCACGCGAGATTTTCTGCCAGGGAAAGGACTTACCGCTATTTCATCCACCGTGCAAAGGACCCTTTCATAGAGAACCTTTCCTGGCGCTGCGTATGGCCTCTGGATATGGACAAGATGAACCGGGCTTGCGGTTTTCTCCTCGGGGAACACGATTTCAGCTGCTTTGAGAAAGTGGGCGGGAACAACAAAACCAGCATATGCACGGTCCGCAAGGCCGGCTGGGAAAGATGGACACCTTCGCATATCGGAATGACCGGCTATCCCGACGACGGGCACTATATGGTTTTCACCATCAGTGCGGACAGATTTCTCCGGAATATGGTAAGGGCCATCGTTGGAACTATGATGGATGTGGGACGGGGAAGGATTGAGCCGGAGGAAGTGGCGGAAATCATACGGCGGGGCAAACGCAGTGAAGCCGGAGAGTCTGTCCCCGGCTTCGCGCTGTTCCTTTCCAAAGTGGAATATTAAGCTATTGTTGGAAAATATCCTTGATACTGCCCAAAGAAGAGAGCATATTGGATGCTTCGTAAGGGAGGTAAACGGTCTTGTTGTCCTTGCCGCTGACCATTTCCTTGAGGGTGTCTATGTATTTGACAGCCAGCATATACGCAGCAGGATCTGTCTTTGCTGACGCAACGGCCTCTGCAACCAGACGAATGGCGTCGGCCTCAGCCTGAGCCTGGAGCACCTTAGCCTGAGCCTCACCTTCTGCACGCAGAATCTGGGCGGTCTTCTCGGCCTGGGCGTTGTTGATTTCGGACTCCTTGTCTCCCTCCGACTTGAGGATGGCGGATTTCTTCTCACCTTCTGCACGGAGGATTTCGGCACGTCTCATACGCTCAGCCTGCATCTGCATTTCCATAGACTCGCGGACGCTGTCAGGAGGAGTGATATCCTGAAGCTCGACACGGTTCACTTTCACACCCCATTTATTGGTGGCATCGTCCAGGACTGCACGGAGCTTGGAATTGATGGTGTCGCGTGAAGTAAGGGTCTCATCCAATTCAAGTTCACCTATGACATTACGCAAAGTGGTCTGGGTGAGTTTCTCTATTGCGTTAGGCAGATTGTCGATTTCATAGACGGACTTCTTCGCATCCACAATCTGGAAATACAGAAGGGCATTGATCTGGGTGCTGACATTGTCCTTGGTAATCACGGTCTGCTTCGGGAAATCATACACCTGCTCTCTCAGGTCAATTACTGAGGTTGAAGATATCTTGACTATCGGTTCGCCACCGAATGCAGAAGATACCACCTTGCGGGAGGTCACGACTTTGGCCTTGTCGATGATTGGCCAGATGATCTGGATACCAGGGGAAAGGACACGGTCGAATTTACCGAGCCTTTCAACCACTCTCGTTTCCGACTGCGGAATAATCTTGATTCCGCGAATGATGTAAATTACTACTATAGCAGCAATTACAATCAAAACTATTGTTCCGGCTGACATAACTTTATTCAGGTTTAACTGTTAGAATTATACTGTCGTAAGATACGATGACCACCTTGGCCCCGACAGGAATATTTTCTCGTGGGCGGATATCGTCATTTTCCCTTGAGAGCACTGCCTGCCATTCGTCCCCGTCCACCTTGACGCGACCTGCATCTTCGGCAGGAATTTCTTCGATGACCGTGGCTGTGCGGCCTATGAGACTCTCCATATTGGACTTGTATTGGCCCTTTCGCTCAGCCCTTTTGGACAGGACTTTAAGTGCAAAAGGACGCACAAAAAGAAAGGCCAGCAATGAAGCCACGACAAAAAGGGCAATCTGCCAGTTGAGAGTCGCCGGGGCTATGGCTGCCAGGACACAACTGCAGAGACAGCCTATTGAAAGGCAGGCCACGGCAAATCCCGGAGTGAAAATTTCAATCAGAAAAAGCAGCAGTGCTGCAAGCATCCAAATTAACCAAAGGTCCATTTCTTGAAAATTTTACAAAATCGTCCAAAGATATGAATATGCGGGCAAAAAACAAAGAAAAAAGTCTATGACCACAAAAACCCGCAGGCGGAACACCTGCGGGTCAATTCAACTCTATTCTAAAACTTAGTATTCCTCAAATAATACTTAGTCAGCGAGGGAGAATCTGCGGAATCCGAGGATCTGGGCATCCTTGTCGGAAGCAGCAAGCACTTCTTTTACGAGCTGCTTGCCGTCGCCCATCTGGTAAACCTGCTCAAGAAGAGTGTTCTCCTTGAAGAATTTGCCGAGCTTGCCCTTTGCAATCTGCTCAAGCATAGCTTCAGGCTTGCCGGCCATCTTAGGATCTTCCTTCATCTGCTCCTTGTAGATCTGGATTTCCTTCTCTACAACCTCAGCAGGGCAATCCTTGTCGGATACAGAAACCGGGTTCATAGTCGCAACCTGGATTGCGATTCCCCTTGCAACATCTGCACTCACTTCCTTGCTGAAGCCCACTACAGCAGCGACTTTGCCGTTGTGGTGGATATACGAAGCTGCGAAAGCTGCGGAAATTGGTGAGTAGTAAGCAACCACGTGCTTCTCACCGGTCTTTCCAGTCTGCTCAGTAACGGCTGCCTCAACGGTTCTGCCGTCTGCAAGAACCACGGACATAAGAGCGTCCTTGTCTGCAGGGTAAGCTGCAATTGCCGCGTCAGCTATGGAGTTTGCAAGAGCCTGGAATTCAGCATTCTTGGAAACGAAGTCGGTTTCACAGCCGAGGCACACGAGGATAGCCTTCTGTCCGTCGATGCGTGCGAGCACTGCACCTTCGGTGGTTTCCCTGTCTGCGCGTTTTGCTGCAACAAGTTTGCCTTTTTCGCGGATGATTTCCTGTGCGCGATCGTAGTCGCCTTCAGCCTCGATGAGAGCTTTCTTGCAGTCCATCATACCTGCTCCTGTCATTTGACGCAATTTCATTACGTCAGCTGCTTTGATTTCCATTGTGTAAGCGAATTTATTCGTTAATTATTCCTCTGCCGGAGTTTCGGCTGCCGGAGCTTCTGCTGCAGACTCCTCTGCCTTTGCGCCTTTGCGTGCACGGAGTTTCTTTCCTGCAACCGGCTTTTCTTCAGCTGTCTCTGCTTCCTTTTCCTTCTCGAGTTTTCTCTCGCTCAAGCCTTCATTGATGGCAGCGCACATAACGTCCATGATGTAAGCGATGGACTTTGCTGCATCGTCATTAGCCGGAATCACATAATCAATCGGAGTGGGATCGCAACAAGTATCAACCATAGCGATAACCGGAATGTTAAGACGGTTTGCCTCTTTTACGGCATTCATCTCTTTCTGTACGTCCACTACGAAAAGTGCGGAAGGAAGACGGCTGAGATCCTTGATGGAACCGAGGTTCTTCTCAAGCTTAGCCCTCTGACGTGTGACCTGAAGACGCTCACGCTTTGCGAGTGTGTCGAAAGTTCCGTCTTCGATCATCTTGTCGATTGTGTTCATTTTCTTTACAGCCTTGCGGATAGTAGGGAAGTTGGTAAGCATACCACCTGCCCAACGCTCAGTCACGTAAGGCATATTGACTGCAGCGGCCTTCTCTGACACGATGTCCTTTGCCTGCTTCTTGGTTGCCACGAAGAGGACCTTGCGGCCTGAACGTGCAAGCTGTTTGAGAACATCTGCGGCCTCGTCAATCTTTACTATACTTTTATGCAGGTCGATGATGTGGATACCCTTCTGCTGGTCGAAGATGTAAGGGGCCATCTTAGGGTTCCATTTTCTCGCCAAGTGTCCGAAGTGAACACCTGCATCAAGCAATTCCTGGAAATTTGATCTTGGCATTGTTGTAAAATGTTTGTTTTGTTTAAACTTTTCTCCTTTCGGGTTGCCTTCCCTGAGGAGACTCTTTTCATTATTCCGGAGTAGCGGTCTTGGCCGATCTCCTGAATTTCCGCAGCCAGGCAATCAGTCAGGCAGCCCGCGGGAATTCCCATCCCCAGTCGGAGTCCTGCGATTTGTAACCGGACTGTGCTTTTTGTTTGTAAATCAGTTGATTAACGTTTGCTGAACTGGAAGCGTCTACGTGCACCAGGCTGACCAGGTTTCTTACGCTCAACCTCACGGGCGTCACGTGTAAGGAATCCTGCAGACTTGAGGGCTGAACGGTAAGCCTCAGTGTCGATTTCGCAAAGAGCGCGTGCGATACCGAGACGTGCAGCTTCAGCCTGTCCTTTGATTCCGCCGCCGCAAAGATTGATCTTCACGTCGTACTGGCCTTCAGTGCCTGTTACAGAAAACGGCTGGTTTACGATATAACGGAGGGCCTCGTCACAGAAATAATTGTCGAGTTCGCGGCCGTTGATAACGATATTGCCTTTTCCTGCTGAAACATAAACGCGAGCAACTGCTGATTTACGTCTTCCAAGGGCGTTAACTGCTTTCATCTACTCTGCTTAAATTTCGTTTAACTTAATCTCTTTTGGGTTCTGTGCCTGATGTGGATGCTCAGGACCTGCGTAAAGGTAGAGGTTGTTGATGATTTTGCTTCCAAGACGATTCTTCGGGAGCATACCCTTGACAGCCATCCTTACAAGCTCGGTAGGTCTCTTCTTGAGGATCTCCTTCGGTGTGGTGAATCGCTGTCCACCAGGGTTTCCGGTGTAGCGGACATACACTCTGTCAGTCATCTTCTTGCCAGTGAGCCTTACTTTGTCCGCATTGACTATGATGACGTTGTCACCGCAGTCAAGGTTCGGAGTGAAGGAAGGTTTGTTCTTGCCGCGGAGGACAAGAGCAACTCTGGAAGCAAGACGGCCGAGCACCAAGTCGGTAGCATCAATCACAAACCACTCTTTCTTGATATCGCCAGCTTTGAGCGATACAGTTTTGTAACTTTGTGTGTCCATCTTGATTGTTAATGGTTAATACTTAATAATTTAGTTGCGAGCCTATTCTACATAGGGGGTGCAAAGGTAGTAA
>JALFCH010000063.1 GCA_022771245.1 Rikenellaceae bacterium
TTAACGCAAAAAAAATTGGATGCTTTTCAGCATCCAATTTCGAGCGGAAAACGAGACTCGAACTCGCGACCCCAACCTTGGCAAGGTTGTGCTCTACCAACTGAGCTATTTCCGCAGTATGTGTCCCTTGAATTGGGATTGCAAAGGTACGGATATTTTTCTTTTCTGCAAACTTTTTTGCATTTATTTTCAAAATCTTTTTTTACTTTTGCTGCATAGTGTATTATTAACCGCTGATTTGGTCAGCATAAAACCAATTATTATGAAAAAGAATCTGCTTGTTTTGGCAGCCTTTTCGGCACTTGCCTTCGCTTCCTGCGTCAAGGAACAAGAAAACAACAATCCGGGAGAAGATGTTGTCACACCGGAAATCACTGGTGAGGACTGCAACGAAGTCATCCCATATACCGGAAACACCTACACTTATTCATTCAAAGCATCCCACGTATGGACCATCACAGCAAAATCCGTAAAGGGTTCGGAGATTGACTATGAGGTAACTTGTGAACCGGATGCAGGTGATGCCGGCGACAACAATCTTACTGTAACTTTCCCTGAAAATTCAACAGAAGGAGATATCGATGTTTCCATTACCATTTCCCTGTTGGTGGACGGGTCAACTGTCGGAAGTCCTTCCAAGACCATCAATTTCAAAGTCAGCAAACCGGGACTGGAGTATGGCGGAGTCACCTATAATATTGTGAAACTCAAGGACGGCAAATGGTGGATGGCCGAGAACCTCAGGTATGTTCCGAAAGGGATAACAGTTTCGGAAGACCCTACCAAGACTTCCCCTATTTGGTATCCTTACAGCAGCAACGGAAGCGAAATTACCGTTTTGAAGGATGAAGAGTCAATCAGCAAACTCGGATATCTGTATAACCCGGCATTTGCTCTCGGAGTAGATGAAATCACAGCGGATAATTACAATACGCTTGAAGGCGTTCAGGGAATTTGCCCTGAGGGGTGGCATATTCCTACTTGGGAGGATTATTTTGGCCTTTGTGGTGTTTCAAACAAGAGAGATGGAGAGACAACCGCTCCAGCCAACAATACAGAAGCAATCTTTTTCGATACGGAAAACAACAACGGTTCCATCGTAAAAGCTGATGCGGAAGGATTCAATTACACCTTCTGCGGCTGCATAAATGGCTCAAAATATCAGACTGTCATCACAAAAGAAGAAACTTGCAGTGTTGAATCCTATATTGGCAACAACGCCTTGAGTTATTATTTGAGTTCGACCGGTTACCAATCCAAGTCTTCCTATCAAATGTTTGGACTGATGTCCACATTCTCCAAAACAATTACCTACGGAAAGTTGTCCCTCAGCTATTTCAATCTCGCCGGAGGAGCCGGTGTCCGTTGCGTAAAAGACTAGCAAAAGATTCCCGGGAGAACCGGGAACGAAAAGATTTTCAAAGATGACGCAGGTTATTTTTTGAGGATTACTTAATGGAGGCAGAATTTCTACCTCCATTTTTCGTATTCAGGCATTGCCAGGGAAGACAGAAGTTCCTTTACGCTCCTGTCATCTTTCGGGCAAATCAGCAGGGCATCCTCGGTGTCCACCACTATAAAATTATCCAAACCTTTCACCGCCAGCAACTTGGATGGAGCTCCCACATAGAGGTTGCCGGAACAGTCCTTGGACAAAACAGTGCTGCCTATATTGACATTTCCGTTCTCATCCTTTACACGCGCGTAGTCATAAACAGATGCCCAATTGCCTATGTCAATCCAATTGAAATCACAAGGCATAATCCAGGCTATTTCGGTACGTTCCAAGAGACTGTAGTCGAAAGAAGTGCTCGGACAGTCTGTATATGCCCTCTCCACAAAGGCTTTCTCCGCAGGAGTACCTATGGCCTTCTGCCAACCCTTGAACAGCGCCGTCACCTCAGGATTATAAGTCTCCAATTCCGCCTTCAAAGCATTTGCGTGTGCTGCAAACATACCTGAATTCCACAGAAACTCCCCGCTGTCCACAAAAACTCCGGCGAGAGCGCGGTCAGGTTTCTCCGTAAAAGTCTTGACCTTTACAGGTGTGCCCACCTTATAGCTGTTCTGGCCTCCGGTCACCTGTATGTATCCGAAATTCGTGTCCGGACGGTTAGGGACAACTCCCAGAGTCACAAGCACATCAGCCCCTTCCACAAAGTCCAGGGACCTGACTATCATATCCTTGAAAGCCTCCTGGTCCTTGATGTAGTTATCAGAAGGGGAAAAAATTATATTCGCCTGAGGATTGCGGCTCAGAATGGTATAGGTCGCCCAGGTAATGCAGGGAGCCGTGTTCCTGGTGTAAGGTTCCAACAGCAAATTTTCGGGCAGCAGTTCCGGAATCTGCTTCCTCACCAGGTCGGCAAACCGGGAGGAAGTCACCACCACAATATTCTCAGGGGCGATAAATTCCGCAAATCTTTCATAACTGTGCCTGAGAAGTGTCTTGTGATCCAGACCGAAAATATCCAGAAACTGCTTCGGACAGGATGTTCTGCTGACCGGCCACAGTCTCAAGCCTGCACCGCCGGCCATTATCACACAATAAGCATTGGACTTGTTCATAGTATCATAATTATGCAAATCAGACATATATGGGTATATAGGCCTTTGGAATATAATCCAGAACCATATTTTTATCTACAACAGTCACGCCGACAATGTCGAAAAAGACTTCGTAGCCTGAAAATTCCTCATTTTCCGAGATAAACTTTCTTGCAGCGGCCACCACATTGGACTGCTTGCGACGGTCCACGGTGGAAGCCGGGGATATGTCCCCCTCTGTCCTTGTCCGGACTTCCACAATACGCAATCCCTCTCCGTCCACCGCCACGATATCGAGCTCATAATGACCGCTACGATAGTTCCGGGCGACAATCATCATCCCCTTCTCTTCCAGCATCCTGCAAGCTGCATCCTCACCCGCCTTTCCGGTTATCTGCCTTCCATTCATATCCAGGTCATTCAAATGTCACCACTGTCACTCCTGCACCGCCGAACTGCACGTGTTCATCCTTCACAGAAGCCACGCCCGGAGTGGTCCGCAGCAATTTCTGCACCTCTTCCCTCAACGCTCCAGTGCCTTTGCCTGTGATAATCCTCACCGATGACACTGACAACATAAGAGCATCGTCCACATATTTGACCACCCTCTCCAGCGCATCCGACACCCTTTCTCCCCTTATATCCAGTTCAGTGCTGAAATTAAGTTTGCGTTCAGTGAGAGAAGAGTCTATTTTCACCTTCGACACATTCCTCGAACCGGCCTTGTATGCTTCCTTGTACTCTCCGGAAGTAATCCGTTCCAATTTCTCCGGCGGCATCTTGGAAGAAATATTGCCTATAATGACATAGACAGCCTTTGCGGAGACCCGAACTACCTCCCCCACAAATCCGCCGTCTTTCACCCTCACCTTCTCTCCCGGCTGCAAAGGAGCATTGCGGAAAGCCTCCTCCCGTGCCTTTTCCTCAGCCTGAGCCATCAGTTCCTTGCGCCGGTTTTCATCCGCCCGCTGCAGGCTTCTCGCGGCCCTGCGCTCCCGCCTTTGGTCCAACTGCTTGATTTTCCTCTCTATATAGTCATCCTTCTCCTTCTGCTCCTGTTCCTTGCGGGCAGCAAGCATCTCCACAAAGGACTGCAAACCCTGACGGGCCTGAGTGGTGGCCTGTTTCTCTGCCTGAGACTCTTTGATGGACCTGATGGTATTCTCCACTTGACGGTTCGCGTTGCGGACAATTTCTTCAGCCTCCTTATGGGCCTGGTCCAGAATTTCCTTCTTCAACTTGCGGATGCCTTCCAGTTCCTTCTGGTAGCGCTCGGTGATGTTCTCGAGAGTCTTGTCAGTGGACTTGATGCGTTCCAGCTTTTCATCCAGAGCCTTGCGGTTACGGGCAATCTTGCGGAGATTGCGCTCTATGTCCACATACTCTTCCCCTGCCCTGGTTTCAGCATCCTTGACTATGGTCTCGGGCATACCCATCTTGCGGGCCAGTTCAAAGGCGAAAGAATTTCCCGGGAGCCCGGTCTCAAGTTTGAAGAGCGGGGTTATATTCTTGGCATCAAAAAGCATTGCCCCGTTGAACACCCCGTTGTTTCCGGAAGCATAGAATTTGAGATTGGTATAGTGGGTGGTAATCACGCCATAGACTCCCCTCCTGTCGAATTCCGCAAGTATGGCTTCAGCAATAGCTCCTCCCGCCGCCGGTTCAGTGCCGCTTCCGAACTCGTCAATAAGCACCAGTGTCTTGGAATCGGCCTTTTCCAGCATATCCTTCATATTGGATAAGAAGGAACTGTAGGTACTGAGGTCATTCTCCAACGACTGTCCATCGCCTATGTCGGCCATAATCCGGTCGAATACCATAAGTTCCGAGGTCTCGGAAGTCGGGATGAGCATACCCCATTGGAACATATATTGCAGCAGGCCAAAAGTTTTGAGACACACCGACTTACCTCCTGCATTAGGCCCCGAAACAAGCAGAATATGCTGCTGCGGAGTGAGAGTCGCCGTCATCGGAATGATGGGTCTGCCTTCTTTTTTCAGGCTCCTCTCCAGAAGCGGATGGCGGGCTTTGCGCAGAATCAGTTCCCCATTGTTGGATATGATGGGCATTCCGCATACGAAATCCAGAGCCGTATGTGCCTTTGCCATAAGGAAATCGAGTTCTCCAAGAAACACAGCAGCATCCAGCAGATCAGGCAGATAGGGACGCAGAAAATCGGAAAATTCAGCCAGAATGCGCACTATTTCCCTCTGTTCCGCAAATTTGAGTTCACGTATCTCATTGTCCAGTTCCACCACTTCTGCAGGCTCGATGAAAGCCGTTTTTCCGGATGCCGACTCATCGTAGATAAAACCGGGGATTTTCTTTTTGTTCGCAGCGCTCACAGGTATGAGCATCTTCCCGTCACGTACGGTCACTGATGCTCCATCGTCTGCAATTCCCTCTTCCTTCGCCCTGCGCAGTATGACACTTATCCTTTTTGATATAGTGCCTTCCTTGTCCCTGAGGGATTTGCGTATATTGTAGAGTTCATCCGAGGCGGTATCCTTGACTTCGGAATAGCGGTCCAATATGCCGTCTATCCTCCTTGTGATTTCGGAAAAGGAGACCATTCCGGAGGACATCTTCTTCAAGTTCGGATAGACTCCGTCCTTTACGCTGTCGAAGAAATATATGACCTTGCGCAAAGTCTCAAGCACCGTCTTCAGTTTGCGCAGAGAGAGCAGGTCTATGGCAACAGAGGGCTTCTCCAACGGTTTGAGGAAAGCCAGACAGTCTATATAGCCATTGGTGGGAAAATTTTCCTCAAACATAAGGATAAGCCTCATCTCGTCTGTAAGTTCCAGACGTTTCCGCACCTGAGACTCGGATGAAGAGAATTCCTCGCCACGCACACGGTCTGCAGCATATTCCGTCAGGCACCTGGCGGCAATGATATCCCTTATTTTGTCAAATCCCAGTTTATGTTCCAGAATTGCATCCATTCTATCCTCCTCGCCGGCACAATGCACCGGACTCAAACGCCGGACAAACTAACCGAGAGCCTGGCCGAGCAACAGTTTCAATTCATTCAGGTTGTTGATATGGGTCCAGGACCCGTCATTGAAGAAGGTGATACCACCCGTCTCTTCTGACACCACCACGACTTTCGCATCCGTATCTTCCGCAATCCCTGCAGCCGCCTTGTGCCTCATTCCGAAATGCGGGGGCAAAGCAGCCTCACTCACCGGAAGAGTACACCTGGCCGCAACTATCCTTTCCCTGTCAATGATTACTGCCCCGTCGTGCAAAGGCGAATTCTTGAAGAAGAGATTCATCAGCAACCTGCGGTTCACCATAGCATCAATCCTGTCTCCTGTATCTATGACGCTTTCCAGAGACGAACGCCCGGCAAGCACTATCAGAGCACCTGTTTTGGTCGCGGACATAGAATTGCAGGCTTCGGCAATCTCCTTAACCACGGCAGATTGTTCGGGTGAGAGTGACGAAGGGTCGTGGCTCTTCTTTGCAAACCTTTCCCACAGCCTCCGTCCCTGTTCGGCCTTCAGGTAGCGTTGTCCGAAATGAATCAGAAAACGCCGGATCTCAGGTTGGAAGATGACGATTACAGCCAACATTCCCACGTCCAGAACAATGGAGAGCATTTCCGTCATCATTTTCATCCCCATAGCCGACACCAGAACCTTCAGCACGAAGAGGAAAATCAGGCCTATGAGTATGTTCATCGCCGAGGTGCCCCGGATGTATTTGAAAGCATAGTAAATCAGCAGGGCTGTCAGGAGTATGTCCAGAAAGTCCGCGAACGAAAAGTTCAAGAATTCAAATGCTCCGAGTATCACCGGTTGAACGATTTTGATGAGAAGTTGTCAGTCGGCACCAGCCTGTATTTCAGTCGGCAGCAGCCTATATTTCAGCCGGCACAGGCCTATATCGATGTCTCGAATTCTTTCAGGAATCGGAGGTCGTTCTCGAAATAGTGCCTCAGGTCCTTCACCTGCCATTTGAGCATTGCTATGCGCTCCACACCCATTCCAAAAGCGAATCCGCTGTACTTCTTGCTGTCTATGCCGGATGCCTCAAGCACATTCGGATCCACCATTCCGCAACCCAGAATTTCAAGCCAGCCGGTACCCTTGCAGACGTTGCAACCCTTTCCATGGCAGATATTGCAGCTCACGTCCACCTCCGCAGAAGGCTCTGTGAACGGGAAATAGGACGGACGCATACGGATTTTTGTTTCCGGACCGAACATCTCCCTTGCGAACAGGAGAATGGCCTGCTTCATATCAGCGAAAGTCACCCCTTCGTCAATATAGAGACCTTCCACCTGATGGAAAATGCAGTGTGCGCGGGCAGAGATGGCTTCGTTTCTGAACACGCGGCCGGGGCAGACGATGCGAATCGGCAGAGGAAGTTTCTCCATTGCACGCACCTGAACTGAAGAGGTGTGTGTGCGCAGAAGCACCGGATTCTTCCCCGAAGTCACGAAGAATGTGTCCTGCATATCCCGGGCAGGATGTTCAGGCGGGAAGTTGAGGGCTTCGAAAACGTGATAGTCGTCCTCGATTTCAGGACCTTCTGCGACATCGTAGCCGAATTTGCGGAAAATCTTGATGATTTCCTCCCTTACGATGGACACCGGGTGGCGTGAGCCCAAATCCACTATATCCCCGGGGAGACTGCAATCCACGGCAGGCTTGCTCTGAGCGGCCTCGGATTCTGCTGATAACTTCAGTTCCTCGATTTTGGAAACTGCGGCCTGTTTGAGCACATTGAGTTTCTGCCCGAATTCGCGTTTCATTTCAGGTGCTACCGTCCTGAACTCGTCAAACAAGGCGGTGATTTCACCCTTTTTGCCCAAAAGGCGCACTCTCAGAGCCTCAATTTCCTGTTCCTTCAAATTTTTCAGCCCGGCAATTTCCGCCATCAGGGCTTCTATTTTCTCTTTCATATCTTGTCTTAATCTTATTCCTTTCCGCAGGTAGGGGTGATTCCCTTCCCTCTGATTCAACCTGCAAATATAAGGAATTTCGGCATCAAACCATAAAATACCGGCTCTTTTCCTGACATCCCCAAAGCAAATTGGAAAAAAATGCATATTTTTGCTTTTATGGAATTTTTTGGAAAATGAATTTTCACTGAAATTTTTGGCAAAATGAAAATAAAATCATCTATCATCGCCGGAGCGGCCGCAGCCCTGATTGCGTCCTTTCCGCCTGCAGCAGATGCCTGCTCCAACATTCTCGTAACCAAGGGGGCCAGCAAAGACGGGTCCTGCCTGGTTTCCTACGCAGCCGATTCCCACCAACT
>JALFCH010000055.1 GCA_022771245.1 Rikenellaceae bacterium
AGTGGACACGGGAGTACTGCTTGAACACCGTCAGCCGGAAAAAGTGCTTTTCTACAAGCTGGCTGACGGCACCTTCATACTGGAAATCCCGGAAATGTCGGAAATAGAGCAGGAAATTGACTTGGCTGAGATGTTCAATTAAGTAACTACAGATGAAGAAATTATACTCAGTAATATTTGCTTTCCTTGCCTGTTTCACCGCTATGGCTCAGACTACCGACCTTGATTCGCTGCTCCTGCACGGAATCTCTGTCGAAAGCCTGCCGAATGAGGTTATAGACAATTACGACCTCAAAAAGAAGAAGCCGATCAATGACTATTCCATTATTGGTGTGCAGTATGGTGTGGGGCTGAGCCGTACCCTGCTCAATCCGGAATTTGCAAAAGAGGACTTTGTATTTATGCCATACAACGTTGGAGTGACCTATTCGCGGTATGGGAAGATGTTCGGCTATATGCCCTTTTTCGGAATTCAGGTGGGATTGTTCTACACACAGGAAGGCTACAAGTTCCGTTACAACAGCGAGGAGAATTACGTGCCGGTTTTTATGGGGGCTCAATCTGCCATTATGGACGTGATCGAAGTGCCGCTGCTGGCTCATTGTCACGTGGATTTCTGGAAGATGAAGGTGATTCTGAATGTGGGGCTATACGGAGGGTACAGGCTGGGCATACACCGCTATGGGCCGGACTCCGGAATCAACGCCCAGTACTTCCAGAATCTCACGCCCGGATATTCTACATCCTTTGAGGAGAATGCGGACTATGTGAGGTCTTTCACCCCTTTTGAAAACAGATTTGATTACGGAATCAAGGCGGGGCTGGGCTTCGGATTCGTTTTCGATCCTGTTGAAATCCATATACAGGCAATGTACAAACATTCTTTCGCGTCTCTTTTTGAAGCAGACTATTACAGCCAGTACTACTATCGCTATTCCTACCAGATGAATGTGATAATCTCTGTGGGACTGCATTTTCAGCTGGGCAAGAGAATAGGAAAGACCAGGCAACAGATTCGCAGGGAGGCCCGCGAGAGTGTTCTGATGCAGAATGAAAATTTTTAGACCGGAATTATGATAGAATATGCAAGTGACCCTGTGAGGGTCGGTAATGTCATCATCGGAGGAGGCAATCCAATAGTTGTCCAGACAATGTGCAACACCCACACGTCTGATGTCGGGGCTTCTTTCAAACAATGTATGAGGCTTTTTCAGGCAGGTGCACAGATGATCCGCCTTACTGTGCCGTCAATGGCTCAGGTGGCGAATATTTCCGAAATCCGCAGAAGGCTCAGGGAAGCCGGATGCGATGTGCCAATCGTAGCAGATGTGCATTTCAGTTCGGATATTGCCATAGCTGTGGCCCCGGAAGTGGACAAGGTGCGTATAAATCCGGGTAACTTCAGCAGAGATTTCGAAACTGCCCAATTCCGTTTTGCGGAACTTGTGAGAGTGTGCAAGACCTACGGAACAGCCATCCGTATAGGAGTGAATCACGGTTCTCTCGGTGAGAGGATTACTGAACTCTACGGCAATACTGCTGAAGGAATGAAGGAAGCTGCGATGGAATGGCTTAGGATGTGCCGCGAAAATGATTTCCACAACGTGGTGGTCAGTCTCAAGGCCAGCAATACCTGCGTGATGGTCGAAGCCTACCGTCTGCTGGTCGTGGCTATGATTGCGGAAGATATGCATTACCCTATCCACCTTGGAGTGACTGAGGCAGGAAATGGGGATGCAGGCAGAATCAAGTCGCTCGTCGGCATCTCGGCCCTGCTTTCTCAGGGGATAGGTGACACGGTAAGGGTGTCACTGACAGAGGACCCGGAAGCGGAGCTCTCCCCTGCCCGATACCTTTCAGAGCGTTATTCCCGAAGGCTGCACTCTTCTATGTCCAGACTTTCCCTCACTGACGGAGGACGCAAGGCAGTTGCTGTCTATGATGCTCCTTCCCGTGAAAGGTTGGTTTATGATCTCAGCTGCGATTTCGGAAAGATGTTGCTGGACAAGGAGTTGGATTCAGTCCAGATAAGCGGCTCCTATATTGATGAAAATGGGGCAAGCTTGGAAATTGACGACAAGTTGGCGGATTACCTTGTGGATGAACTTATGCAGGCAGCCCGCAGAAGATTCTATCGTCCTGAATATGTGGCCTGTCCGGGATGCGGAAGGACGATGTACAATCTGGAAGAAACTTTTGAAAAAGTGAAAGCCCGCACATCAGGATTCAAAGGCAAGGTGATTGCAGTGATGGGATGCATAGTCAACGGTCCTGGAGAGATGGCAGATGCCGATTGGGGCTATGTCGGAGAAGGTAACAAGAAAGTTACTATCTACAAGGGTAAGGAGCCGGTGCTGAAGCACGTTCCGGAGTCCGAGGCAGTTGACAAACTGGTGGAACTTATGGAAAAAGAAGGCTGACGTATCAGTCAGCCTTCAGTATATCTTTCTGGGCTTCTTCCCATTGCTCTTTTGCAAGTTCCTGCATATCAACCACTTCATCAGTCTCATCGACTATTTCCTTGCCAAGCATAGTCTCAATCACGTCTTCGAGGGTAACTATGCCCCTGAAGGTGCCGTATTCGTCGATGATGATTGAAATGTGTTCCTTCTTTTCGAGCAATTTTTCCCAGATGGTGCCCACAGACTCACTCTCCTGGAATGACAATATAGGGCGTGCAATTTCCTTCAGTTTTGCATCGAACTTGTCTTCGGCCATTTTCTCGAGAATTGTCTGGCGAAGAACATAACCTATGATGTAGTCGTCATTCTCCTCGTCACATACAGGAATCCTGGAGTGCACCAAATCCTCGTCGTAGAGTTCCTTGGCCGTCATATTCCCGCTTGCCATCTCAACCACGACGCTCGGGGTCATAATCTCGTGTGCCGTGATTTCGTCCAGTTTGAGCAGGTTCTGAATCATCTTCTTCTCATCCTTCTCTATAACCTCCTCTTCAGTCGCAACGCTCACCATAGCGGAAATGTCTTCACGGCTCACGCTGACTTGATCTGCATTGTCCGAAATGAACTTTGTGAGTTTTTCCATTACCCAAACTATCGGGAAAACGATGAAAATCATTACGTTGATTATGCCGGAGGCGGGAATTGCCAGACGTCGCCAATAGGTTGAACCTATGGTTTTGGGAAATATCTCGGCAAAGACCAGAATGAGGAGAGTGAAGATAGCGGAAAAGACTCCGACCAGTGTGTTTCCATACACCTTCATCACAAGGGATCCGACCAGGGATGCGCCTACGGTATTGGCAATGGTATTTATGCAAAGAATGGCTGCAATCGGCCTTTCGGTATTCTGTTTGAGTTTCTTGAGTCTTTTTGCCCCTTTCACTCCCTGGTCTTCAAGTCCCGTTATATAGGAAAGAGGGGTGGACAAAAGGGTCGCCTCCAACACCGAGCACAATGCCGAAACGGCGATTGAGACGAACATACAGATATAGATAAGTTGCTCTTCCATAGTTATTTATGAAGCTCGGCAATAACGGTCTCGCAAGCTCTTACATCATCCCCTATCTCCACCTTGATATCTGCGTCCAGCGGAAGGTACATATCTATGCGGGACCCGAATTTTATGATTCCGCACTGACTTCCCTTTTTCACCTTCTCGCCCTCTTTAGCATAGCAGACTATTCTGCGAGCGAATGTTCCGGCCAGCTGCTTGAAGAGAATCCTGCCGAAGGAATTCTCCATTCCCACCGAAGAGTGTTCGTTCAATTCGGATGCTTTGGGCAGGAATGCCAGATAATATTTGCCAGGATGGTATTTGTAATAGGTGACTTCGCCGTCCATAGGCCAAAAATTTACGTGGACATTGAAGAAGTTCATATATATGGACACCTGAATACATTCTTGTTTCAAGTATTCTGGCTCATAGACTTTCTCAAGTATCACGATTTCACCGTCAGCCACAGCTGTCAGGACATTCTCCCCTGGAATCGTGGTCCTCTTCGGAAGCCTGAAAAAATAGGTAATGAATCCCATTATGAACACCAGAACTGCCGTGAGGGGTATCGACACGAAAAGCACCTTGCCCACAAACCACCAGGTCAGGAAAAGCAGGGTGAGACATATCAGCCACACGTAGGCTATTGTTCTGTAGCAATCCTTGTGTATCTTCATTTTCAATTCCTTAACTGCGACTTCATGTCGCCATACATCCTGCAAAGATAAGTATTATTGCAGACTATTCAAAACAATGCCTCATTGAATCAGAACGAAATAAGCCCGAAGCACATCATATAGACGGTTGCTGCCGGGATGGCCATAAGGGCGCTGTCAAAACGGTCCAGCATACCGCCGTGCCCCGGAATAATGGTACCAGAATCCTTAATGTTCGCCACCCTTTTCCACTGTGATTCAATGAGATCTCCGCAGACACCGCAGACGTTTACAATTACGGATATTGCGACACAATGCCAGATGCTATAATCGTGGAAAGGCAGACAAGGAATGTAATGCATCGCAACACCTGTTCCTACTGCCACTGCGAAACCGCCCCAAAAACCTATCCAGGATTTCTTCGGAGAGATGGACGGACAGAGTTTGGGACCGTATTTCTGCCCCAAGGTGCTTCCGAAAACATAAGCGCCCACATCCGAGCACCAGATAAGGATGAAAAGGCAGAGCAGAGGAAGACCATTGAATGTGTTGTGTGAAAATACAGTGAAATTCAACAGGGTCCAAGGAACCGCTATGTACAGAATGCCGGTGTAGATGTCTGCAAACTTGCCGAATTCGGATTTGTCCTTTACAAGCAGGGCGTTGATCATCAGAATGAATACCGGAATGAACGCGAGGATAATGAACCTTCCGGAAGCCTGTTCATATGACTGGACGAAAAAAGTGACCAGAAACATCCAGCACGATCCGGTTATGGCCACCGCTCTCGGAATCCTGTATATACGATTCATCCTCATACGGTAGAATTCGTGCATCATAACAATCAGGGCGAACAACATCCCCAATGCAAAAAAGTACTTCCCGCATTCAATGACATTGCCCAACAGCAGAGCCGCGAGCATTACCAGGAGAAAAACGATTCCGGAAATCGTTCTGACAATCAAGTTTTTCATAGTTTGCAGACCAGGTCCGGGGCATTACCCCCGGACTCTATCAGTTATCAGCCTTAGTTTCAGACTGGTTTTCAGGGACTTGCGCCTCATCAACCGCCTTGGAACCAACTCTCGGACCCAGAATGCGCTCCAGATCGTCTGCAAATATAACTTCTTTTTCCAAAAGGAGAGCCGCTACGGCAAGGAATTGTTCCTTATGTTCGGTAAGAATAGCAAAAGTCTTGTCGTGAATTTCCTGAACCAGCCCCTTGACTTCCTTGTCAATCAGTTCGGCTGTTTTCTCACTGTAAGGCTTGGTGAGGTCATAGCTGCGTTCTCCAGTGGAGTCATAATAAGACAGAGTGCCCACCGTCTTGCTCATTCCGTAATAGCATACCATCCCGTAGGCCATCTTGGTCAGCCTTTCCAGGTCGTTCAAAGCACCCGTCGAAGGTTCTCCGTTCACGATTTCTTCGGCCACACGGCCTCCGATGAGCGAGCACATCTCGTCGGTCATCTGGGACCTTGTCATAATCTGGCGTTCTTCCGGCAGATACCAGGCGGCACCCAGGGCCTGTCCCCTCGGCACTATCGTAACCTTGAAAAGAGGGTTGGCGTGAGGGAGGAGCCAGCTGACCACTGCGTGACCGGCCTCGTGATGGGCTATGGACTTCTTTTCTTCAGGTGTGATGATCTTGTCCTTTCTTTCCAGACCTCCAACTATCCTGTCCACAGCATCGAGGAAATCCTGCTTATCCACACTCTTCTTGTTGCGGCGGGCAGCAGTGAGGGCGGCTTCGTTGCAGACATTCGCGATGTCGGCACCGGAGAAACCTGGAGTGTGCTTTGCCAGGAATTCGAGATTGAAGTCGTCGGAAAGCTTGATACCCTTGAGATGAACCTGGAAAATCTCTTCTCTTTCCTTCAGGTCCGGCAGGTCCACGTGAATCTGACGGTCGAAACGTCCTGCCCTGAGCAGTGCCTTGTCCAGTATGTCTGCACGGTTGGTGGCTGCGAGAATGATAACTCCGGAATTGGTGTCAAATCCATCCATCTCCGTAAGAAGCTGATTCAGAGTGCTTTCCCTTTCATCATTGGATGAGAAGCCTCCGTTTTTGCTTCTTGCCCGGCCCACTGCGTCAATCTCGTCTATGAAAATGATGCAAGGTGCTTTTTCCTTGGCTTGACGGAACAGGTCTCTCACTCTTGAAGCGCCCACTCCCACGAACATCTCCACGAAATCCGAACCGGAGATTGAGAAGAAAGGTACATTTGCTTCACCTGCCACTGCCTTCGCCAGCAAGGTTTTTCCTGTGCCTGGAGGGCCCACGAGCAACGCTCCCTTAGGAATCTTGCCTCCCAAGGTGGTGTATTTCTTTGGATTCTTCAGGAAATCCACGATCTCCATAACTTCCTCCTTTGCTCCATACAGACCGGCCACATCCTTGAATGTGACTTTGCTCTTCTCCTTGTCGGCCAGCTTTCCTGTGGCCTTTCCCACATTGAAAATGCCTCCAGGACCTCCCGGACCGGCCATTCCCTTGTTCATCCCTCTGAACATAAACACCCAGAACAGTATGAGCATCAATGGCCAAATCAGCCAGTTGAGCACTTCCAGCCAAGTCTTGTCGTTCTTTTCAATCACCACCTTGAAGCGGTACTGCTCAGGAAGGGATTCGTTCAGCGCACCGAACATTTCCTCTGCATTGAAACTTCCTGAAACAAGGAAGATGAAATGCGGAGACTTTTCAGGAAATCTGCCTCCGAAACGGTCTGCATACTTGTCACCCTTGGTCGGACGGAGAGTGACCCTGCCCTCATATTCATTACGTATGAACTGGATTTCTTCGATGTCTCCGGCCTCTGCCATTGTCTTGACCTCATCCCATTCTATTTTCTGAGGGTTTGCCGAACCGCCTGAACTGCGGAACAGCATCCAAATCACAATAGGAACGAGCAGGAAGTATATCCAACTGAGATTGACAGTTATGATTTTTCTATTCGGCTTTTCGCCTTTTTTCTTTGATGCCATATCAATTCTCGTCTGAATAGTCTGTTCTTTCTGCGTCGGCCCAAAGGTCTTCAATCCTATAGAAAGCCCTGTAGGCAGTCTGGAATACGTGCACCACGATGTCACCATAGTCGAGGATCACCCAGAGTGCGTTTTCACGACCTTGGGTGCGTATTACTTTGCGCTTGCATTTTTCTATCATCCTGTCTTCAACATTGTCGGCAATCGACAGCACGTTGGTGCCGGAGTCGGCGTTGCAGACTATGAAATAGTCGGAGATGGCTGTGCCTATTTTACTGAGGTTCAGAGACAGAACATCCTGTCCTTTCTTTTCGAGCATTGCGTCCGCAATGACTTTTACTTCATTTATAATGTCCATATATTCTTGTGGAAAAGATGTGTCTTTCAAGCATTGTCTTGCTTTTGAGACAGATTATCACTAAATTGGCAGGCAAAGATAATCAAAAAATAAGCCAATGAAAAGTCAATTTGATATTATAAGGTATAATGAACTGGATTCCACCAACAGTGAGGCGGTAAGAAGGCTTGAGAATATTGACAATATGTCAGTACTGTCAGCCAAAATTCAGTATGCTGGCAGGGGCAAGGACAGCAATGTCTGGCTGACCGAACCGGGGGAAAACCTGACTTTCACCATAGTTCTGAAGTTTGGACAGGAAAAGTCGGGAGAGTGTCCTCCTTTTCCCGCCAGATTCCAGATGCTGGTCAGTGCTATGACTGCTGCATCCGTGGTGCACTTCCTTCGGGACAAAGGCGTGGATGCGTGGGTCAAGTGGCCGAATGATGTCTATGTGGGCAAAGGCAAAATCTGTGGCATTCTCATCGAGTTGCGCACGGTGGACAAATGGCTCAAGTCCAGCATTATAGGCATAGGGATTAATATTAATCAGAAGAAGTTCCCGTCCTCCCTGCCCAACCCGGTGTCCCTGTCGCTTCTCACCGGCAAGGATTACGACATCGACAAGGCTCTCGACGAATTCTTGGAGATATTCAGGAAAAAGATGGACTCAGTCTATGCAGGCCTGCCTCATCTGGGCGACATAGTTGACAGGGCTCTCGCTTTTGAAGATGGCACTTCCAGCAACGAAAATCTCCGCGCCTGCTTTATGGAGTGCGTTGATATTCTCAAGTGAAACTCCACCGTCCACTTCAATCGGCGTATCCACTCCCCTCTCCTGCATATACGACTTGAGACGGGAAATCTTTTCATAGGTCTGCGGAATGAATTTCTGACCGCCGAAACCCGCAAAGACGGACATTATCAGGAAGAAATCCGCATTGCCGACGTGAGGGAAAAGCCTTTCTACAGGAATGTCCGGATTGATGACCAGCCCCGCCTTTGCCCCCGCTTGCCGAATGGATTTGAGAATCCGGGAAGCCTTTTCGTCATTTTCGGTTGCCTCAAGATGGAAACTCACCATTGATGCCCCGTTCTTCACGAATTTGAGTGCATACTTTTCGGGGTCAACTATCATCAGATGCACGTCCAAAGGCTTTTTTGCAGCCTTTGCAATGGCATCGGTGACAGGAAAGCCATAAGAAATATTGGGCACGAAACTTCCGTCCATCACATCAAGATGGAAAATGTCGGCACAAGAATTCACCATCTCGATATCCTTCTCGAGATGCAGAAAATCTGCCGACAGCATTGATGGGGCTATCTGTATCATTTTATGCAAATCTCTGCAGACTATTTCTGCAGAGCAAGTGTTTTTTCAATGTCTGAAACGTACTGTTTGAATGTCTTGTCCGTTGCCATCAAATCGGCTACAGTCGTGCAGGCGTGGAGAACTGTGGCGTGGTCTTTCCCACCTGTTTCCGCTCCTATGGTTGAAAGTGAGCAGTTTATCAGACTGCGGGACATATACATTGAAATCTGACGTGCCTGGACTATGTTCCTCTTGCGTGTTTTGGAAAGCATTTCTTCGCGGCTGATACTGAAATAATCACAGACAGCCTTCTGGACACCCTGAATCGTGAGTTCGCTCTTCTCATCGCTGACAAGCTGGCCCGTGATTTCTCTGGCAAGTTCGACCGTGATGTCCCTGTGCGCCAATGTGGCATTGGCTATGAGTGAAATCAAGGCTCCTTCGAGTTCCCTGAAGCTGGACTTTATGTTGTCGGCCAGGAAACTCAGCACTTCTTCTGCAATCTCGACCCCTTCTCTGGAACTGCGGGCGCGGAGCATAGCGAGCCTGGTCTGGTAGTCAGGTTTCTGAAGCTCGACGGAGAGTCCCCATTTCAAACGGGAGAGAAGCCTTTCCTCGAAATTCTGCAAGTCCACAGGGGCACGGTCCGAGGTGAAAACCAACTGTTTTCCGCTCTGGTGCAGATGATTGAAAATGTTGAAGAAGGCATTCTGAGTGCCGTGGCTTGCGAGGTCCTGAATGTCATCCACAATCAGCACGTCCATCTTCATATAGAAGGCCAGAAAATCCGTGAGCCTATTGTTCACGTAAGCGTCCATAAACTGGGTTTTGAACCGGTTTGCAGGCACATAGAGAACTATGAGTTCAGGAAAACGCTCCTTTATGGCCAGACCTATGGCTTGAGCGATGTGGGTCTTGCCGAGTCCCGGACCTCCGAAAAGGAAGAGAGGATTGAAGGCTGTCTTTCCTGGAGTTGCTGAAATATTCAGTCCGGCATTGATACCCATCTTGTTGCACTCACCCTTGACAAGATTGTTGAAGCAATAGACAGGATTGAGCTGAGGATTAATCTGCACCCTCTGGAGTCCGGGATAGACGAATGCGCCAGGACCTGAGGTGCCGGAAACCGTCGGAATGGATATAGGCCTGTTTACCGGAGCATTGCCTTCGGATGCAGGACATTTCATCTGAGGTTGTACCCTCACCGGCCGGAACACATACTTGAGCCGGGCTGCTGCTCCTATCTCTTTCTTCAAAGCAGCCTTCATTATGTTGAGATAGGCGCCCTCCACCCATTCCATAAAGAATGCCGAAGGAACTTCAATTGTCAATTCGGAATTCACAAGGGAAACCGGCCTGATCGGTTTGAACCAAGTCTGAAACTGCTTCGGTTCAATATTCTGACCGATGAAGCGCAGACAGTTTTCCCATACTTGTATGTGACTTTCGTTTGACATCTGATTCTGGTGGATTATTACTCTTTGTAAAAGTTGTGCAAAGTTGGTGAAAAAAAAGTAATAAAAATATTTATTTGCTATTGCATATATACTTTTTTTTCCTAATTAATGGGGCCTGAAAAACCCGTCCTTTGATTTTATAATAACCTAAAAATCAATATGTTAGTATATAAGTTTTTACACAAATAGTTCAAAACTATACTACTTATAATTTTGAACTATTCTAAATTGATAATCTGAACTTTTTCAGTATCTCACGCTGTCAGAATACGGAAATTTTCATATATTTCTTAGGATTTTCCTTAATCTTCTGCACCAAATCATTCAATTGGTTCACGAGTGAATCCACGGATTCGTAAACATTGCCGTCATTCAAAAGTTTGCCGACAGTCCCTTCCGGATTCTGGATCGATTCGGAAAGATTGCGCACAGAAAAAACGAGTGAGTCAATTTCACTGCGCCGGAGCTGGTTCGCAAACGCATCTATTCCGGTCATGGCGGAATCCGCCTTTTCCACCACAGAAGACAGTTTGCCGGAAATATCCGTCAGCCCGCTTATGAAGCGGTCGATTTCATCGGTTTTGCCATTCACGCTGCCGGTTATCGAAGATGCATCTGCCATCACTTTCCTCAAATCGGCAAGTGTGCGGTTGATGCTCCTGCGGTTTTCCTCCGACAGCACTTCATTGAGAGAATCTATGGTCAGTCCAAGTTTTGATAAAGCATCGTCCAATTTTGCCATCATCGGACCTATGCTTGCGGAGACGGTCTCCACCAAATCTGCCTCTGACGCGGATTCAAGTTCACTTCCGTCTTCAGCCAATTCTTCTGAAGTGCCGCAGTCAATCCGTATTCCCTTCCCTCCCATAATGCTGGTGCTGTAGATTGTCATTCTGGAATCGGCGGGAATTCTGAATTCCTTCTTGACTGAGCAAACCACTTCAAAATCATCGGTATCCCTGTTGTATGTGATGCTGCTCACACTTCCGGCGGCAAAACCTTTAATCTGCACCGGAGCCGATGCCACCAGACCGTCTGCCGTTTTGAAATGGGCCACCAATTCTATTTCCCTGTTGAATACATCCTTGCCTCTGAGGTAATTGATGGTGAAAAATGTTGCCACGAGTATCAGTATGGCAAACAAGCCGATTTTAATTTCCTTGGAATATTTCATTTCTTTCATTCAGTAATATGAAAATAATAAGTTGCCTCGGATTTGAATTAGTTTATTTTTGAAGATCACTTATAACGTTCAACTTTGTCTGACTTTACTTTGACTGCAAAGGCTTCCGGAAATTTCTGCCTTATCTCCTTTCTCTTTTGTGCTGCCTGTTCCGGGGTTGATGCCCTGCCGGCTATGTAGCGGTAAATGCCGGAGTCATGTATTATTTCAGTTTCCAAACCTTTGAGGGCAGGGTCGTCAGACTTGAGCAATTTTTTGAGTGCAAGTATTTGAGTACCATACCAGATGTTGTCTGCGTCAACGGATTCAGTTGCAGCTTCAGGTGAGCGGGGCTGTGCGTTTTCCTGAGTGATGGGTTCCTCGGTTGAGTAATAGGACTCTTTGAAGGCCGCAAAAGTCTGCAGCAGTTTGTCGGCTATCGCTTCTATGCCCTCGGAACTTCTCAACATCTCAAGGTCCGATGCATTGCTGATGAATCCACATTCAAGCAAGACTGATGGCATAGCCGTTTTCCACAACACCAGAAACGGGTCCTGTCTGACCCCTCGCGAGGTGCGGAAAGGGCCTCCGGACATTTTCTCACTGGCAAGGCAAGCGAACTGGAGACTCTGCTCAAGATGGGCATTCTGGATTAAAGAGAACAGAATGGAAGACTCGGGATTGTCCGGATCGAAGCCCTGATAATTGGTGGTGTAGTCATCTTCGAGGAGCACGACTGAATTTTCCCTTACACATTCGTCGAAATTGTTCTGGTAAAGGTCCCTGTTTTTCTTAGACGACTGACCGAGGATATGAGATGAGAATCCGTTGGGAGAAGACGAGTTGACGGCATTGATGTGGATGGAGACAAACAGGTCGGCGTGCAGATTGTTGGCAATTTTGGCTCTGTCCACAAGGGGCAGATATTCATCCTTGTCTCTTGTCAGGACCACTTTTATTTCCGGATATGCTTCCCGGATTTTTGCCGCAAAACGCTTGGAGATTGAGAGGGTCAGGTTCTTTTCCAAAGTTTTCTTGTCCTTTGAAATGCTGCCGGGATCCTTTCCTCCGTGTCCGGGGTCGATAACTACAGTACGGAGTCTCAACCCGTTATCACGGGCAAATGCCCCAGGCTGAAGGAGCAGCAGGAGACTTGCCATACATATTATAATATAAGAAAATTGACGCATCGGCTTGACCGCAATTTGTTTATAACCGAAATTAGTAGTAATTTTGTCGTTTGCAAATTTAGAAAAAAACTCTGACATAAGGAAGTCAAGTTAACAGCAGATTAGTTTCAGACGATGCTTCAGGGCTGCCGGAATCGTATATATATGAACATAGTGAAGTGGTTACAACATATTGTTTTGGCGACATTCGTGCCGCTTCTGTTGTGTTCATTCAACGTCCCGGGCCGCATAGGCAGAAACAGGACCGCCGAACTTGCAGAGCAGATGTTCCGAATACATAATTCAGACACTCTTGAATCCGCCTTAGCCGACTCTCTGGCTCTCCCTGTTGAAAGGTTTCCTGGCGACTCATTGCATAATGCCCTGAAGGACAGCGCTTTGTTCCAGGCCAAATCCGACACCGCCGCCCGGGGAATGTCACCTGATGACTCTCTGGCCCTGCTCGGCAAGTCCTCACTGGAAAGACCGGCATTCTCCACTGCAAAAGACTCCATCATCGAGGATTTCAGCAACGGAAAGCAGATGATATATTACTATGGCGACGTGACAGTCACCTATGGCGATATGAAACTCACCGCCGATTATATGGAGTACGACCTCAAGACTCAGACCGTCTATGCCAGAGGTACCTCCGACACTTTGGGCAATGTCACCGGACAACCTACTATGACTCAGGGCGGTAAGACATATACAATGGAGGAGTTGCGGTATAATTTCAATACCAGGAAGGCGCGCATCACAAATATAGTTACCCAGGAGCAGGATGGAATTCTTCACGGCAAGAACATCAAGATGATGCCTGACAATTCCATAAACATTACTGATGGAAAATATACAGTCTGCGACTGTGAACATCCGCACTACTACCTCAAACTCACCGCTGCCAAGGTGATGACCAAACCCAGCCAGAAAACCGTCTTCGGACCGGCCTATCCGGTGATTATGGATGTTCCTATACCTTTGGGACTGCCTTTCGGATTTGTACCGAAGCGGCCTGACAGGGCTACCGGCCTTCTGATGCCGACTTTTGGAGAGGAGGCTGCCCGAGGCTTTTTTTTCCGTGACCTGGGACTTTATTTCGTAATCGGTGACTATTTTGACATATCGTTGACCACCAGTCTCTATACGCTCGGTTCCTGGAATGTGGATATAAACTCCCGATACAAGGTAAATTACAAATGCACAGGTACCTTCGGTTTCACTTTTTCCAACGACCAGACCGGAGAAAAGGGCAGCGCCGACTTCTTCCAGACCCGCAACTTCTCGGTGAAATGGAGTCATCAGCAGGATGCCAAGGCAAGGCCCGGGACCTCCTTCAGCGCATCCGTCAATTTTTCCAGCCCTGCCAACAGCAAATATAATTCACATTCGGTGACTGAGGCCCTCCAGAACCAGATTTCATCATCCATTTCCTATTCCAAGAACTGGAACGGCAAGGTCAGTCTCTCCGTGAATGCCTTGCATAGCCAGAACACCCGTGATACTCTCTGCAACTATTCCTTTACCTTGCCTAACATCACCCTTTCCGTGTCGCGCCTATACCCTTTCAAGAAAAAGAACAGGGTGGGGCCGGAAAAATTCTATGAGAAGTTTTCGATAGGCTACAGCACAACCTTGCAGAATAAGATCAGTTTCGAGTCACGCGAATTCGGAAAGCCGGGATTCTGGGACAAGATGCAGAACGGTATGACCCACAATTTCCAGATCGGTCTGCCGAATTTCACCTTGTTCAAATACATAAACGTCACTCCTAGCATCAGTTACGGTATGAACTGGCATTTCCGTTCTTCGGAGCTCAAGTTCATTGAACCGGAATACGACAACGAGGGAAAACTTGTGCCGGGAACCGGTGTGACGACCACTGAAATCGGCAAACAGTTCGGAACATTTGGTGTTAGCCAGACCTATTCCGGTGGCATTTCTATGAGTACAAGGCTCTATGGACTGTTCAATTTCGGAAAGCACAAGCGTCTGCAGGCAATCAGACACGTTGTCTCCCCTTCTCTCTCGTTCACCTATTCTCCGGAAAAGGGTACGGCATTCAATGGTTGGAGAACCTTGACCTATGTGGACCCGAAAACAGGCAATACTGTCAGTCAGGACTATAACATCTACAACTTCTCCGGGGCGCTTTATTCAGCTCCGGGCAAGGGGCAGAACGGAAGTTTGAGCCTCAGCATAGGCAACAATCTCGAGGCTAAGGTGAGGGACCTGCGTGACACGACAGGCACCGGTTCGAAGAAAATCAAACTCATTGACCAATTGAACCTCAGCACCAGCTACAATTTCCTCGCCGATTCCTGCAGGATGAACCCCATAGGCATAAGTCTTTCAACCTCGGTGTTCGGAAAGTTGGGAATCAGTGGAAACGTGTCGTTTGATCCTTATGCCGTCAATGAAAGAGGTCAGAAATACAATAAGTTGAGCATAGCAGCCGGCGGTCCGCTCCTGCGTCTGACAAATGCCAGCGCCTCCCTCTCCTACTCCATTTCAGGAGACGGCAAAATCAATGGAAACGACGGGACCAAACAGGCTGGAGGCAATCCGGCTGACTACTACACAAGGATTTATTACCATCCGGTTACAGGAGAATACATTCCGGGAGGATACCTATATTATATGAATCCCAATGTGCCCTGGTCTGTCAATTTCAACTATTCCTTCAGTTACAGGCGCAGTTACAGCTATCTGGCCGAAACCAAGCAGCTGATTACAAACCACAATTTCACTCAGACTTTGGGATTGAGCGGAAACGTCAAGATAACCCCGCGTCTGTCTTTGCAGGTTCAGACCGGATTTGATCTGATGGCCTTGAAAATCACAACCACCCAGGTGTCCGCCACCTACGACCTTCACTGTTTCAATATGTCGTTCTCCTGGGTGCCGACGGGTACTTGGAAATCTTGGAGTTTCAGAGTGGCGGCAAATGCAGCTGCCCTGGCCGATTTGTTGAAATTCAAGAAGAGCAGTTCATTCTGGGACAACAATTACCGGTAAATCAACGTTTTAGTGGCGAAATGGCGAAATGTGGAAATTTTTCGCGTAAAAAAATCTGCATTTTTTCCTTTTTTTGATGAAAAATCATTTTCAAAAACGGTCTGATTGTTGCAGGTAAATGGAAAATTGCATAAATTTGCAAAGCTTTTCTGATTAATCCTGGCACTGCCGGTGCCAAAATGGATTTCCCTATCAATAGGAAATAAAACATTTTCATATGCACAAAATATTCGAATTGAAGGAGATGGAACAGGAGCAACTGCTTACTCTTGCTTCAGAACTCAAAATCAAGAATTTCAAGAAACTCAGTCGTGAAGACCTTGTCTATGCCATCATAGATCACGAGGCTGCAGAGAAAGCTGCGCGAGATATGGAAAAGGAGCAAGAAAAAGAAGCTGCACGTGCGGCTGCAGGGCTTCCGGAGAAAACAAGGGGCAGACGCGGCCGTCCACGTAAAACCGCAGATACCGCTCAGCCTGCCGAAAAACCGCAGTCTCAGAATGAAACTGAACAGGTTAAGGCCCCCGCTCAAGAAGAACCAAAAGCTCCGAAGAGGGGACGAAAGGCTAAGGCAAAACAGGAGCAGGTTGTAAACCAGACTGTTGTCAAAGCCACAGATGGACCAGCAGACGCACATTCAGACGTCACCCCGGAAGCAGTCGTGCAGGCTCCGAAAGAAATCAAACAGACTGCAAAGCAGGATGAAAACCCATCAGAAATCAAAAAGACTGATGCCACAGAGAAACCTGCAGCTCAACCTGCAGTCAATGATACGCAGGGCAAGAATCTGAGGCCACGCAAGAACAGGCCCGTGCAGGCGGCTCCCCAGGAGAACAAACCTGCTCAGGCAACGGCCCCAGCCCCGGAGGAAACAGCCAATCAGGAAAAGCCTGCAGATAACCAGCAGGACAAAAACAACCAGCGTTATTTCCAGCAGAAGAACAATCGTCCCGCACAACAGCCTCAGAGACCTCCTCAGCCAAGAATAGAGTTTGAAGGCACAGTGGAAGCAACGGGTGTGCTTGAAACCCTTCCGGAAGGTTACGGTTTCCTCCGTTCTTCGGACTACAATTATATAAGTTCTCCGGACGATATCTATGTCTCCCAGAATATTATCAAACAGTATGCGCTCAAAATGGGTGATACTGTGGTCGGTGACATACGCCCGCCGCGAGATACCGACAAGTACTTCCCTCTCGTGAGGGTCAAGACCATTAACGGACGCACTCCGGAATCAGTCCGGGATCGTATTCCTTTCGACTTCCTCACTCCTTTGTTCCCTGATGAGAAGTTCAACCTTCTCGGACACGGGCACGATGACCTTTCCTGCCGTATTGTGGATCTGTTCACTCCTATAGGCAAGGGACAGCGCGGTCTTATCGTGGCACAGCCGAAGACCGGTAAGACAATGTTGCTCAAGTCTATAGCCAATGCCATAGCGGACAATCATCCTGAGGTTTATATGATAGTGCTGCTCATTGACGAGCGTCCTGAGGAGGTGACGGATATGGCGCGTACTGTAAAGGCGGAAGTTGTGGCTTCCACTTTCGATGAGCCTGCGGAGAAACACGTGAAAGTGGCCAATATGGTGCTCGAGAAGGCAAAGTGTATGGTCGAGTGCGGTCACGATGTGGTCATACTTCTGGACTCCATAACAAGGCTTGCAAGAGCATACAATACTGTGCAGCCGGCTTCAGGCAAGGTGCTTTCCGGAGGTGTGGACGCAAATGCCCTCCATCGTCCGAAAAGGTTCTTCGGTGCAGCCCGCAACATCGAGAACGGCGGTTCCCTCACTATCATAGCAACAGCCCTCACTGAGACAGGTTCCAAGATGGATGATGTGATTTTCGAGGAATTCAAGGGTACCGGCAATATGGAACTCCAGCTGGACCGCAAACTTGCCAACAAGAGAATATTCCCTG
>JALFCH010000174.1 GCA_022771245.1 Rikenellaceae bacterium
TTATGGCAGCTGCAATCCTCCTTGCAGCTGCCTCCTCCTGTGCAAAGGACAAGAAACCTGCATGGACCCCGGACGATTTGAGGGGCGGAAGTACGGAGTTGGTTCCTGTGGACGGCAAAATACACACCTATGCTCCGAAACTCTATTATTCCATCTACGAATACTGTCGTGAGGCTGAAAAGAATACCACTGTTGCCATAAATATGACTGAGGCAGAGTGGCAGAGAACTATTGATTTTGTCGCCGAAAACCTCAAGCCATACGGTTACGATATGATTGTTACAGACGGGTTTATGGCAATGTGGTCCGACAACAGCCCCGAGTCCAAAGGGTATATGACCCACTATGGGGAGAACAAACTCACCCGTCTTGTTGAGATGTGTGCAGAGAAGGGACTCAAGCTCGGAATCTATGACAACCCGCTCTGGATTCACGGGGATGACAATTATTATGTGGAGGGCACAGGCACAAAGTTCGGTGACCTCAAGTACAACAGTTCGGATAAGGTTCTCAAGCCTGGTAGCACAGATTCCTTCCCTTGGGCAGTTCCGAGCCACAAGGGATGCAGGGAGTTCATCGACGGCTTCTTCAAGTATTACAAGAACTTAGGTGTGGACTATATCCGTATGGACTTTATGTGCCTTTTCGAAACCGGTGACGGAGCTGGCGGAATGCCCGGAAGGGGCTATGGAAGGGACGAATATGAACTTGCTCTCAAGTATATCTGTGAATCTGCCCAGAGATACGGGGTCTTTACATCCATAGTGATGCCGAATCTCACCAACTGCGGTGAACTGGAGCTTCAGAAAGTCAATGAATTCCGTTTCAGCGCCGACACCTTCGACGGCGGATGGGGACACGTTTCCAGCTGGAGCTGGGGCGTAATCAACGGATGGGACAGAGTTAAAGGAAACTGGCCGAGCTGCGCCAATATCTTCGAGGGATTCATTTTCTGGTCCCAGTTCACAGGGCCTGACACTGCAATGCCGGACGGGGATTTCATCAGGCTCAATACACTCACCGATGACGAATGTATGACAGAAATTACCATAGACATTGTGGCAGGTGCCGGTCTCAAGCCTACTGACCGTCCGGAAATGATAGGGAATAAACTGAAGTATCTTCAGAATGAAAAGGCCCTCGAAATCCTGAAGCAGCACTGCATCTGCAAGCCTTTGTCTTTTGATATCAATAATGTGAAATCCCAGATATGGTGCGGACAGATGTCCAACGGGGATTATATCGTTGCTTTCTTCAACCGTTCAGACAATTGGGAGAGACGTTCCGCAACCTTCGGGGAACTTGGCATTGATCAGCAGGAAATGGAAGTCCACGACCTCTGGTACAAGTTTGACGATCCTTCTTACGACGATTCTGAAGGCAGAAAATCTGAACTTGTCTACGACGTTCCACCTCACGGAGTCAAACTGATGCGCTTGAATAAGTAATTCAAATCTGAGCCAACTTATTATAAATGACAGTTCATCCGGTTTTTATGACAGCTCGTACAATTTTGTATTGTTGTCAACTAATGCTTTATGTATATTAGCAGTTATCAATCGGGAATTTTTTAAAATATATAACACTATGCTTCTTAACAATCACTATGAAACGCCTCTTCTCTGGGATGAATCGGTCTCAGTGGAGGCAGGGGCTACGCTTTCTGACCTGACTCAGGGAAACGAGTATCTTGAAGTTGTTTATGGCGGAAATTACAATGAATTTAAATGATTTAATCCTTAGTGCATTATGAAAACAAACAAAATTATTGCTGCAGCATTGCTGCCTTTGATGTTCGCCTGCACAAAGGAGAATATCGGACAAACTCAAGTGGAGAATGGAAAATACGATGTTACAATTTCCGTTTCTCCGGATGAAACAAAAGCTTATATGGATGAAACTCACGGTCTTTTGTGGCAGACCGGTGATTACTATGCAGGTATTGTAAAAGATGATAAAAATCTCAAGTCAAACAGCTTGAGCAATGTATATCCATATCCTAACGTCGAAGGGAATCCGACAAACCAGGCGTCATTCAGCTGGTCCTCGGTTGAATTGGGTGATTACAAATTCTATTATCCTTATGATCCTGCTTCGAATTCAAAGAAGCTTGTTTTTGGGGTACCGCTTTCTTCTGTAGTCGATTTCGGAAATTCCAATGAAATTTTTGCTGCGGTCAGCAAGGATAAGGTTACTTTGGTGAAAGACGAAAAATATGGTCCGAACATTAGTGCAGATACCAAATATGAGGTGGTTGGTTCCTATATCCGTATTGCCGTTTATGGCAAGCCAGACGAGACCGTTTCCAATATCCATATCAAAGGAAGTCCTTCTTCTCTGCACGGACAGTATTTCATCAATCCTGAAAACAATGAGGTCTCAGGTTATGATTTGAATGGAGATGATATATTGCTTGATTTCAAAACTCTGAAAAAGGCTGAAGGTTCCTCAAAGGATGACGCCAATGCAGTCTATGTTCCTGTTCTTCCAGGCAAATCCAGCAGGAATACCTATACTGTGGCTACAAACAAGGGCTTCTACAAATTCGAGTCAGCAAGTGAACTGGAATTCAAGAACGGAGCAGTCTATGACATTCCTTTGAACCTTTCAAGTTCCAAAGCCAATTTCTCTCCTGTCCCTGAGAAACTTTACATAGTCGGTGATGCGACTGTTGCTGGATGGAATCTAGACAAAGCAATAGAATTGACAAAAGCAGACGGTGAGAATAAATTTATTGCCAAGAACATCAGTTTGGCCACAGGCTGTGAAGGTTTCAAATTCCTGACAAGTCCTACAAGTTGGTTCAATGCTTATGTGAATGTTGACGGAAAACTCACATATTACTATAATCCTGATGCCTTTGGGAAGGATATAAAATTTACTGTTGACAAATCAGGCATTTACGACCTTACGGTCAACTTTGACGATTGCTCCTTGACGGCTGATCTTGTTACTGAGTATCCAAGAGTGTTGTCCTACAATAAGTCCAACACTTATTATATGACCCCTACAGCTGTTGAAAACGAATATAAGGCAACAGCATATTTGGGACAAGGTAATAGCGCACACGATTTCTTCATCTATCAGGGAGAAGAGGCCTATCACGAGGCTGGTTTCAAACAGATTGCTTTCTCATCTGACAGTGAGGGATATTCAGGCACAGTGACAAAAGATACAAATACTGGTTTAGGCTGGTGGATCAGTGATGATAATAGGCAGACCAATAGATTGTATGACATTACTTTGAATACCGCTACCAATAAAGTAACCGTCAAATTTGCTCAAGGCACGAATTTCTGGCTGATTGGATTACCTTTTGGAGGTTATAATGCTTTCAATAAGCCGGATGAATTCAAGGCAACTGTTGATGAGAACGGTGTTGCTAAATGGAATGTAACTACCTCAGGAACAGGAGATTTTAAGATTTGTGGAGAGCATACTCTCTCAAATGCCTTCTATGATGGTGAGTGGTATTATTCGACTGCTACCGATGGAAATTTCAATTGGAGTTGGGATACAGGCAATAATTACTCGACAGATACCGAAGTTAAAGAATTTGACGTGAAGGCCTTCATTCCAAACGGTGCGGACTATAAATGGTCTTTGAATGAAACAGGCGCATTTGAGATAGTATTTGATACCAAGAATTTGAAAATTAAGATATATAAAACTAATTAGTATCAAGACAGATGGCATTATAATCAGCTTGGCCATCTATTCTATGAAGGAGGGACCGGAAAGCCTGGCTTTCCGGTCCCTCTGATAGTCTTGTTGACAGTATATTTCGTGATAATGTTGGTTTTGTAAAAATATTCATTATTTTTGCTGGTGTTATGGTTGACAGAAAGAACATAGTTGAGCAGATTCGACAGATTATCAAGAGAGCAACACCTTCTGCGGAAGCGATTTTGTATGGTTCCCAGGCGAGAGGGGATGCACGGGATGACAGTGATATTGATGTCCTGATACTTTTAGATGCTAAAGGGGACAAGCTGTCCAAGGCTGAAGAAGATATTTTAAGGTGGCCATTGTATGAGCTGGAACTTAAAACAGGGGTAATAATCAGCCCTCTGATATTATCAAAGTCATCCTGGTACAACCGACCATTCAAAACTCCATTCTATGTGAATGTTATGAACGAAGGAATAAGACTATGAAGGAAACATTAGACGCTGACAGTAGACAGGCTTTGATAAAGTATAGAATAGAACGTGCATATGCAACTATGAAAGAAGCCCAATATAATGCTGATGGAGGCTTTTATGTTGCAGCTGTCAATAGATTGTATTATGCCTGTTATTATGCCGTGCTGGCACTTTTTCTTAAATATGACATTTCCGCACAAACACATCACGGAGTAAAATCTATGTTGGGACTTCATTTTATCTCCAAGGATATTTTGAGTAAAGAAGACGGTAAGATTTTTTGTGATTTATTTGATAAGAGACACAGCGGAGATTATGATGATTATATTTATTGCGATTTGGAAACTGTCCTCGACTTATACCCAAGAGCTGCTCAGTTCATTGATGATGTCAATAAACTAGTTAATTCATAGTGTTTTAAGATTCTGCGTTTCCTGAGTCAAAAGCCTTGACTATGCGGGTGACAAGCGGGTGGCGCACGATGTCCGCATTGCTGAACTCTATGGTGGCAATGCCCGGGATGCCTTTGAGAAGGTTCATTCCGCGTATAAGGCCGCTGTCCGCCTTGTTGGGCAGGTCAATCTGGGTGGCATCTCCGGTCACGATGAACTTGGCATCCCGGCCCATTCTGGTGAGGAACATCTTCAACTGCCCGAGGTTGGTGTTCTGAGCCTCGTCCAGAATTACGCAGGCGCGGTCCAGGGTACGGCCCCTCATATAGGCCAGAGGCGCAATCTGAATGGTCCCGTCAGTTATGAATTCCTGCAATTTCTTCGGGGGAATCATATCCCCGAGCGCATCGTAAAGCGGCTGCAGATATGGGTCCAGCTTGTCCTTGAGGTCCCCGGGCAGAAAGCCCAGCCTTTCTCCGGCCTCCACTGCGGGCCTTGTGAGTATGATTCTCTTCACCTCCCTCAGTTTCAGAGCCCTCACAGCCAGGGCAATTGCCACATAAGTCTTGCCCGTGCCCGCAGGACCGATGGCAAAGGTCAAGTCATTCTCGAAATAGGCTCTCACCATCCTTTCCTGGGTGGCATTGCGGGCCTTCACCGGCTTGCCCTCGTTGTTGTGGACGATAATCTGCGCTCCGTCCGCAAAAGCCTGTTCCTGACTTATGCCCTCGTCGAACAGAGCCTCCACATCATAGCGGCTCAGGCTCCGCTTGTGCATCCTCTTCTCGACCAGCTGGTCCAGTTTAGCATTGAAAGCTGTCACATCGGCCTGGCTGCCTTCCAGAAGAAGTTCATTACCCCTGGCAACCACTTTGAGTTCCGGAAACCTGCCGCACATAATCTCCAGCAGCTTGTTGGCTGGTCCATAAATCTCAACCGGGTCAATTGCTTCAATAATAATTTTTTTCTTCATACTGTTTATTTTTTTCTTGATTTTGCAGGTGCCGGAGTCGGGGCAGGTGCCACCTCCACCAAGTCTATATTCTCTTGATTCAATCTGATGGTCAGCCACTTATGGAACTTTTCCTTCTCCACCTCGTCCATCTTCGACTTGGTGTGCGCAATCACGGTGAGGCCCCTTTCCACATTCAGACTGTCAGTGCTTACAGCTGCACCGTCGCCTATGCTCAACTTCTCGATTTCCGGCCAGGAGTTCACAGCCTCCCTTGCCACCTGTGCATAAGGAATTTCGTTTTTGCGTATGAGTTCCAGCTCGGACTCCAGACGCTTGATTTCGCTGTCGCGGCGGTTGATTTCGCTGTCGGTGCGGGAATAGATGCCCTGAATCAGCTCCTTCTCCACCTTGCCCTGTCCGTTGGTGTGCTCATTGATAATCAGTTGCCCGTTCTTGATTCCGCCTGCGAGTGCATTCTCATAGAGCTTGTTTCTCTGGCTGGCCGTCAATTCTTCTCCGCTGATGAAGATCTCCAATTTGCCCCCGTCCTCGTGGCTTATGTTGTAATCGTAAATTATTGAGTTCCCAAGGCTTCTGTTCTCTTTCACGAAACCGTTAGCCTTGTCTTCGAAATTGTTGTTCTGAATCATCACCACTGCGGACCAGATGCTCGGCACTATGAAAATGAGCATCAGTATGGTCAATATCCATTTGGTCCTCTTCTCGATTTTGGCATCGGTGAAGGATTTGGGCCTGAAATGCAGAAGCTTGGCGGCTATGTAGGTGGCCAGGGCTATGAACACGCAATTGATGAAGAAAAGATACAGCGCTCCGAAGAAATAGTGCAGGTTGCCGTTTGCAAGACCATAGCCGGCCGTACACATAGGAGGCATAAGGGCCGTGGCAATGGCAACTCCCGAGAAAACCGTTCCCTTTTCCTTGCGGCACTGTTCGAAGATGCCTGCACTGCCTCCGAAAAGTGCAATCAGCACGTCGTAAATAGTGGGGTTGGTTCTGGCCAGGAGCTCGGTCGGATTGCTCAGGTTGAGCGGGGTGATCAGAAAGTAGAGACAGGAGGCGAAAAGTGAAATCGCCATCATTGTAAGCAGGTTCTTGCCCGCCTCTTTGAGCAAGTCTATATCACTGATTCCCAATGACAATCCTATTCCGAAGATAGGACCCATCAGAGGGGATATGAGCATCGCTCCGATAATGACCGGTATGGAATTGATGTTCAGTCCTATGGATGCGATGATGATGGAAAAACTGAGAATCCAGGCGTTGGGACCCTTGAAATAGATGTTGGATCTGATGGACTGCTCGGCGGCAGTTGTGTCTATGTGGTCGGAAAGGTTGATTATGCCTTTGATGTAATTCCCGACTTGAGTAAAAAAAGTCATTTCTTCAAACGTTTTTTGATTTGCGGCCCTGTCTGTTGCATCAGACGGCCACTGACTGCAAAGATATGATTTTTTATTATTATCTTTGCAAGATGCGTTTGAATATATGATGAAAAGACAGGTATTGATATTATTGGTGCTGTGTGCGGTGGCTGTCAGTGGCTGCGATTTTTTCCGTGCCCTGGCCGGACGCCCCCTCAGTGCAGACATACAGGCAAAGCGCGAAAAGATGGAATTTGCGCTCAGGCAGAAAGAGCAGCGCAGGCTGGATTCCCTGGATAGAGTCCGCAAAGTTGAATCCGATTCCCTTGCCGCTGTTTCCCGGCTTTCTGAGCTTTCCGCCGTGATACTCGAAGCCGGCAGTCTTGGAGGGCTTGCACAGGATACGGCTCCCGGCTACAGCATAGTCGTCGGCTCATTCAAAAATGCTGCAAATGCTGAAAAACTGGTGAACAGGATAGGGGAGGGCTATGAAGTTGCAGTAAAGGCCTTCAAAAACGGGATGTATGCAGTCACCTTGTGCGAAAGTCCTTCCATTGTGCAACTTGCTGCAGACTACGAAAACATTTTGAACGAAAAATTCTGTCCGAGCGATGTCTGGATTCTCAAAAATTAGCATATCAGTCCTTATTCTGGCTGCTGCCGTGTGCTTTGACGGGGTGGCGCAATACCGTAATCCTTCCGGTTACGAAGAACTCTTCGACAGCGAAACCGCCAAGGCTCTCCGGACTCATATACGAAGCCTCAGCGCAGAGTCCCTCGAAGGCAGGGATGCCGGTTCGGAAGGAGAGGCAGAGGCGGCTGCCTATATGGAGCGCGTGTTCCGGGAATACGGAATCGACCTGCTCGAATTTGATTCCGGCAATACATTCGGCATAAATGACGGAGCCGACACTCTCAGTTCACGTAATGTGGTGGGATTTCTTCAGGGCAGTGACCCCAAACTCTCGGGCCGCTACATAGTGGTGGGCGCAAGGATGGACAACAGGGGCAGCGACACCTTCACCCTCGACGGCAGGCAGGTGGAAAGAGTCTATAACGGAGCAAATGGCAATGCATCCGGAATGGCTATGATGTTGGAACTTGCCCGGATGCTTTCCACCAATTCCATTTCCCTGGGCCGTTCCGTGCTATTCGTAGGTTTCGGGGCTTCCTCCAGGTCATTTGCCGGAGCGTGGTATTTTCTGAACAGGCAGTTCTCAGACGTGGACTGCATTGATGCAATGGTCAATCTCGACTGCGTAGGCACCGGCTACAACGGCTTCTATGCCTATACGGCTTCCAATAATGATTTGAACACTGTCCTGAGGTCACTGGAAGGGGAACTGCTGCCCCTGCGTCCGGAAGTGGTGGCCTATGAAACATATCCTTCGGACCACCGTGCCTTCTATGCGCAGGAGATTCCTTCTATATGTTTCAGTACAGGCAAATATGCGGAATACAATACTGAACGGGACACTGAAAGCATAATCGACTATCAGCTGATGGAAAAGGAGTTGGAATATGTCTATGCCTGCGTGACTCGTCTTTCCCGTCTGGGAGGAGCGCCTCTTTTCCACAATGCGGTGCTGCCTGAGGGAAATGTAAATTCCAAGGTCATACCTTATTACGAATGTGACGTGAAACCGTCATTCCTCAACAGCACGGACCCGCGTCAGTTCCTTACAAAGTGGGTGTATGCCTATCTGAAATATCCGCGCGAGGCTCTGGAAAACGGCATTCAGGGCACGGTGATGGTGGAATTCACAATAGGTGCAGACGGCAAGGTCAAGGACGTGAGGGTGGTCAGGTCGGTGGATGAATTCCTGGATGCTGAGGCCATCAAGGTGGTGTCCGCCTCTCCCAAATGGAAACCCGGCAAGGTCAAGGGAGTCAAAGTGCCTTGCTCCATGACTCTCCCGATAGAATTCAGACTCGAGAAGTCCCGCAAGGGAAGTTTCGGAATCAACGATATTATTGTCACCAAATAACTCAGATATGAACACCGACTACAATTTCAGAGAAATTGAAGCAAAATGGCAGTCCTGGTGGGCTGAACACCATACTTTCAAGACGGTTGAGGACCCTTCACGTCCGAAATACTATGTGCTGGATATGTTCCCTTACCCTTCAGGGGCGGGACTTCACGTCGGCCATCCTCTCGGCTATATAGCCAGCGACATCTACAGCCGCTACAAGAGGCTCCGAGGATTCAATGTCCTGCATCCTATGGGCTATGATGCCTTCGGCCTTCCGGCAGAACAGTATGCCATCCAGACCGGCCAGCATCCCGAGAAGACAACCAACGACAATATAGCCCGTTACCGCAAGCAGCTGGACCGCATAGGTTTCTCCTACGACTGGTCCCGCGAAATCCGCACCTGCGACCCTGAATATTACAAATGGACTCAGTGGGCATTCCTCAAAATGTTCGGCTGCTGGTACGACAATGATGCGCAGAAAGCCCGTCCTATCGAAGAACTGGAAAGCGCATTTGCACAGGGCGGCAGTTCTGCGGTGAATGCAGCCTGCACCGAGCACGATGCCTTCACGGCAGAGCAGTGGGCCGGATTCGACTCCCTCAAGAAAGAGGAAGTGCTTATGAACTATCGTATTGCATATCGTGGGGAGACTTCCGTCAACTGGTGCCCGAAGTTGGGAACCGTGCTCGCCAACGACGAGGTGAAGGAGGGCTATTCCGTCAGGGGTGGACATCCGGTGGAGCAGAAGAAGATGACCCAATGGCA
>JALFCH010000013.1 GCA_022771245.1 Rikenellaceae bacterium
TGGGTTCGACATAGTGCTTTCTGGCCGCAGGTCCTATCGTGTGCCTACATTCAACGACAAATTCTACCCGGGATACGGAAACACTGCACTCAAACCGGAAGATGCCTGGATTACCGATTTCGGAGTGAATTACAGCCGCAGCTTCCTCTCCGGCAAATACAGCCTTAAAGCCAAGGCCAACGGTTTCTACAACTACCTGACAGACAAGATAATATCCGCCCCTTCACCAGACGACCCATACATCTGGCTGCCCTACAACATAGGTAAAGTGCAGTCCGCAGGCATAGACCTCGGAGCCGGTTTCGGATTCAAATCCGGTGACTTGGCCCTCAATATTGACGCTAACTACAGCTGGCAGCAGGCGGTGGACAAGACTCCGGACAGCTACAGTTTCGGACAGCAGATTCCCTATGTGGCCCTCCACAGCGGAAGAATCAGCGCAAGGGGCGACTGGAGGGGCTGGTTCATCACGGCACTGTGGAACATCAGGGCAGGACGCTTCGATTCCGCAGGGCAGATGCCGGACTGGAACAGTTTGGATATGACCGTCGGGAAGGCTGTAAAGATACCTCACTGCGGGCCGCTAATCCTAAAACTCAGCTTGCAGAACCTCACTGACAACTACTACGAAATCATACGCGACTACCCTATGCCCGGACTCGGCTTCTATGGAGGCGTGGAATTCAAATTCTGACAACTATGCTCAGTCTGCTCTATGTAATACTTTCCGGAATCGCTCTGCCGGTCGGGGGCATACAAATGCAGTATCTCTGGCGCAACCAGCTCGGGGACGTGTACAGCCTCGGGCTGGGCAGTGCCGCCTGTCTGGGAGCCGCTGCTGCCACTATGACCGGCTGGTGCTCTCTGACTGTAGGCAGTTTCGTCTGCACCCTCATCTGCACCCTCGTCTGCTTTTTCGTCACCTTGAAAGTCAGCACACGCAACCTCATCACCTTCGGCATACTCTTCGGCACCTTCATAGGTTCGCTGGGAACCATAGTAGTGACCAATGCTCCAAACGGGGATCTGCTCAAGCAATACTACCTCTGGGGGGCTGCCAATTTCAACCTTGAAGGGGTAACCTCCTGGGACATAGTCTTTTCGCTGATTCTATTTGCCATAGGCCTGGTGTCGGCTCTATGGTCGGCGGGGGCTCTCACAAAGCATCTGAGGGGAGAAATCGAGCTCAGCCCCATGTTCAAGGCACTGCAGCTGCTGGCCATAATGTTTCTGGTGACAAGTGCCGTAAGCATCTGCGGGCCAATAGGTTTCATATCCTTGGGAGTGCCCAACCTCAGCCGGATATTATGCAAAAAGGACGATATCAGACTGCATTATCTGATTTCTGCCGGCATAGGGGTGGCATTGCTGATTATAACTTGGCTGGTTGTCAAATACGTCAATTTCGGGATATACCTGCCGATCAGCGCAACTATGTCTATAATAGCGCTGCCGCTCATGGCTATAGTTTTCATACGTGCCAAATAACTGTCAGGCAATGAAATAGCGGGATTGCGGAGAGGCTATGTAAAGTCCGCAAACGGAAGCCTGCGGGAACATTGCACCGTTTTCAGTGAGGGATATGCCTAATTTCGGGAGGTCCAAAAGCCTTTGCACAGTGAACATAAGGCGTATGTCCGGAAGTGAAGGATAACCCACGGCCGGACGTATGCCCTGATAACGGGCCGAGAGCATCTGCTGCAGACTCAGGTTCTCTTCAGGGCTGTATGCCCATATCTGTTTCCTCACTTTTTCGTGGAGATATTCCGAAGCGGCTTCTGCCAGTCTGTCTCCGAGTCCCTGCATCATAATGGATTGGTAATCATCACCTTTATCCTTCACAGCCTGCAAGTCTGAGACGAATTCAGGACAAACGGTCAGAGCAAAGACTCCAACATAATCCCCTTCCGGGGCGAGGAAATCAGCCAGGCTGAGGCGGCGTCCGTCTGCACAAGGCTTGCTCTGGCGTTTGGCCGGAAGCACGGTGCGTTTCTCTCCTGCGCAACAAGGACAGGATGAAGGATGTTCGAAAACTATGCTGTCGCCCTCTGGCTTTGCCTTGTAGAATGCCACCTGGGCACGCATACGGTATTTGCCCTTTAAGGTCTTGAGCATAGCCTCGGCATCCCTGCGCACAGCCTCTTCCTCGCTGCTGCCCTCTTTCACCTTCCACAGATTCCGGAAGGCTATCCAATTGATATACGGGATAATAGCCTCAACAGGAATATCATCCAAGGTTTTGATGCCCAGATATGGCGGACAGGGCTGAGGAGCTATTTTCAATTTCGAAGCGGTCGCCGGTGCAAGAGTTTTTGACTGTCCCTCTGACGAAGCGGCATTTTCAGATACTCGACCGGACAGTTCCGAGGCTGTCCGGGCTGCATATTCCCTGCGTATGAGCTCCTGACTTTCACGCAGTTGTGCAACCAGAGCCTCTCTTTCATCTGTCATCAGTCTAGACGCTAGCACCGGATTCTGGGCGGCATCCCTCACGTGGAACACCGGTCCGTCATAAAGCGGCGCAATCTTCACGGCAGTATGGACATCCGAAGTGGTGGCCCCTCCAACGAAAAGCGGCTTGCTGATGCCTGCCTCCCGCAGTTTCGTCGCCACGTTGCACATTTCCTCAAGAGACGGGGTAATCAGACCGCTCAGGCCTATGAAATCCACATTCTCGGCTTGAGCCACCTCCACAATCCTCTCCGCAGGAGTCATCACCCCAAGGTCTATAACCTTGAAATTGTTGCAGGCGAGCACCACTCCCACGATATTCTTGCCTATGTCGTGCACGTCGCCTTTCACAGTTGCCAGCAGGTACTTGCCCACAGGAGGCACAGTGGAATCGGCGTTACCGATGAAAGGCTTGAGTATGTCCACCGCCCTTTTCATAGTCCTCGCAGTCTTGACCACCTGAGGCAGGAACATCTGCCCCTTGGCAAACAAATCTCCCACCGCAGTCATTCCCTCCATCAACGGTCCCTGGATAATCTCCTGAGCTGAAGCATAGACTTTAAGGGCCTCGTCAAGGTCGGCCTGCAGAAAGGTCTCGTCGCCTTTGCGCAAAGCCATCACAAGCCTGTCTTTGAGAGGCACAACTGACCTGTCCTCGAATGGTTTTTCCTCCGGTTTTTCAATCTTCTGCATCTGCCCTGCAGCCTCCACAAGCCTTTCGGAAGCATCCGGACGGCGGTTCAGGATCACATCCTCGATTTTCTCCCTCAGCTCCTCCGGGATATCCCCGTATTGCACTGAGGATGAAGGATTTACTATAGCCATATCCATTCCCGCAGCTATGGCGTGGTAGAGGAATACGGCGTGCATAGCCTCCCTTATCCAATTGTTGCCCCTGAATGCAAAGGAGAGGTTGCTGAGTCCGCCGCTGACCTTTGCCCCGGGAAGGTTGCGCTTTATCCAGGCTGTGGCATTTATGAAATCCAGGGCATAGGCATCGTGTTCGTGCATACCGGTGGCTACAGCCAGCACATTCGGGTCAAAGATTATGTCATCCGGATTGAAATCCAGCCTTTGAGTCAGCAGGCGATAGGCCCGTTCGCAGATTTCGATACGTCTGGCAAAGGTGTCGGCCTGTCCCTGCTCGTCAAATGCCATAACTATCAGTGCAGCACCGAGTTCCTTAACTTTTGCAGCTCTCTTCAAGAAAACCTCCTCCCCTTCCTTGAGCGAGAGAGAGTTCACTATGGACTTGCCCTGCAGACACTTGAGAGCCGTTTCCAGCACCTCGAAGCGGGACGAATCCACCATCACCGGCACACGGGAAATCTCAGGGTCGGAGGCCATAAGGTTCAGGAAATGTTTCATCTCAGCCCGGGCATCGAGCATAGCGTCGTCCATATTCACGTCCAGCACCATAGCCCCGTCACGCACCTGTGCCGCTGCAATTTCCAGAGCCTCGCTCCAATTCTTTTCCTTGATAAGACGCAGGAATTTCCTGCTTCCCGCCACATTGCACCTTTCTCCCACATTGATGAACATACCCCTGTTCCAGAAAGCGTCAATGCCTGACAGCCAAGGGGTTTGCTCAGAAGGAATCTCACGAGGACAGGCTCCCTCCACCACCTGAGCAATGGCAGCAATGTGTTCAGGAGTGGTGCCGCAGCAGCCTCCAAGTATATTCACAAGCCTCTTTTCCACGAAAGGTCTGACAGCCCTTGCCATAGTTGCCGGGTCCTGGTCGTATTTGCCCAAAGCATCCGGCATACCCGCATTGGGATGGGCGCTCGTATAGCAAGGTGCAATGGCCGCAAGGGACTCCAGCATAGGCAGCATCTTCTCCGCCCCGAAGGAGCAGTTCATACCTATTGAGAAAGGCTTGAACGGAATCACCGAAGCGAGAAAAGCCTCGATAGTCTGACCTGAAAGTATGCGTCCCGAAAGGTCTGCCACAGACACGGACAGCATCACAGGCACTTCCCTGCCCGCTTTTGCGCAGGATTGGGCGGCTGCAGTGAGTGCGGCCTTGGCGTTTATGGTGTCGAAAATGGTTTCGATAAGGAAGAGGTCCACACCGCCTTCCAGCAGGGCCATCATCTGCTCCTCATAGACAGACTCCAGAAGGTCGAAATCCACATCCCTGTAGGCCGGGTCCTCCACGTCCGGAGAAATGGAAGCAGTTTTGCCTGTGGGTCCTATGCTGCCTGCCACAAAACGCGGTTTGCCGGGTGTAAGCGCAGTCATACGGTCAGCCTCGGCACGGGCCAGACGGGCAGCTGCAAGATTCAGTTCGCGGATTTGCGACTCCAGTCCGTATTCCTTCTGGGAAAGCCTCTGGGCATTGAAACTGTCGGTTTCGATTATGTCCGCTCCGGCTTCGAGATAGCGTCTGTGTATGGACGAAATCAGGTCTGGACGGGTCAGCACCAGATGGTCGTTGTTGCCGTCCGTTGTGGCAAGGGACTGTATGACTGTGCCCATTGCGCCGTCGAGCACAAGGATTCTGTCTTTTATGATTTCTCTAATATCCATCAATACACCTGCCTGGCTATGGCTTCCACGCTGGCCACCGCATTCATTGAATAGAAATGTATGCTTGGCACTCCGGCAGCCTTGAGCTCACGGGCCTGGGCAACTCCCCATTCCACTCCCAGGGCTTTCACCTGTTCATTGGAAGTGCATTTGAGCAGTTCGGCTGCCAGTTCCTCAGGCAAATCGATGTGGAAGGTCTTGGGCAGAAGGGACATCTGGGTGAGTGAAGTCAGCGGTTTCAGACCCGGGACCACAGGCACATTGATACCGGCTTCCCTGCAACGGTCCACAAACTCGAAATAGCGGCGGTTGTCGAAGAACATCTGAGTCACTATATAGCTTGCCCCTGCATCAACCTTTTCCTTGAGATGCTGAAGGTCAGACTCCGGATTCATAGACTCCTCGTGTTTCTCGGGATAGCCAGCCACTCCGAATGAAAATGGCACAGCAGGCGCTTGCACAGACTCTCCCGAAAGCAGCAGACCATTGTTGAAATCCACCACCTGACGGCAGAGGTCCAGAGCGTGGGTGTGCCCGCCGGGAGCCGGAACAAATTTGTTTTCTCCCTTCGCGCGGTCTCCTCTGAGAACGATTATATCATTGATACCCAGATAGGTAAGGTCGATAAGTTCGTTTTCGATTTCGGATGCGGAAAATCCGCTGCAGATGATATGGGGCACGGTGGGCACGCCGAACCTGCCCTTCAAAGCCGCAGCAATGGCGACAGTTCCCGGTCTGGCTCTTTCGCTCACCCGTGCGAAGACTCCGCCGGGCTGTTCCCTATAGACCACATCACTGCGGTGGGTCGTAATGTTGATATATGCAGGATTGAATTGCATAAGACGCTGCACATCGGCAAAGAGGGCATCTATACCCTTGCCCCTGACCGGTGGCAGCACCTCGAATGAAAACGCTGTCCTGGTGTTGTGGCCCAGAAAATATGCTACTGAACTGTCCATCGGAATCCTGATTGAGAGGCGTTTCGCATTTGCGGAACTGGCATTACATCCTCTCAGGAAGACGGATTCCGAGAATATCCATAGCCTTCACGAGCACGCGGGCTATCATTGAAATGAGGTTCAGACGCAGCTGCAACTTCGATGCATCCTCTTCACGCAGAATCGGGGTGTCGTGGTAGTACTGGTTGAAATCCTTGGCAAGTTCGTAGGCGTAATTGGCCACGAGTGCCGGGGAATGTGCCAGACCGGCTTCGGCTATTTTGGCAGGGAAACTGTTCAGAATCTTCACCAGACGCACCTCCTTAGCGTTGAGTTCGGTGCTCTGAAGTGCCTCTCCAAGGTCTATGCCCTGGTCAGCCGCCTTGCGGAGTATGGACTTGATGCGGGCGTGGGTGTATTGGATGAAAGGTCCCGTGTTGCCGTTGAAATCTATACTCTCCTTCGGGTCGAAAAGCATAGTTTTCTTCGGGTCCACCTTGATAATGAAATACTTGAGTGCTCCGAGAGAGAGCATCCTGAAGAGTTCGTCCTGCTCCTGCTCAGACATTCCGTCGAGTTTGCCGAGTTCGAGCGAGGTCTCCTTCGCAGTATTGTACATCTTCTCGATGAGGTCGTCAGCATCCACAACCGTACCCTCGCGGGACTTCATCTTGCCTTCCGGAAGTTCCACCATACCATAGGAAAGGTGGTAGATGTCGTCGGACCAGCCGAAACCGAGTTTGCCGAGAATGAGTTTGAGCACCTGGAAATGGTAGTTCTGCTCATTGCCCACCACATAGATGAGTTCGTCCAGCTTGTATTCGTCGAAGCGTCTCTCCGCCGTGCCCAGGTCCTGGGTCATATAGACAGAGGTACCGTCACCGCGCAGCAGGAGTTTGCGGTCCAGCCCGTCAGACGTGAGGTCGCACCATACTGACCCGTCCTCCTGACGTTCGAATATGCCCATATCCAAGCCCTTCTGCACCAAGGCCTTGCCCAGCAGATAAGTCTGGGATTCATAATAAATCTTGTCGAAGGAAATGCCGAGGTCAGAATAGGTCTTGTCGAAACCCGCATACACCCAGGAGTTCATCTTCTTCCAGAGTTCGCGCACCTCGGGATCGCCCTGTTCCCATTTCACGAGCATAGCCTGGGCCTCCTTCATTATCGGAGCGTTCTTCTCGGCCTCTTCCTTATCCATTCCGCCTTTCACAAGGGCCTCAACCTCAGCCTTATAGAGGTCGTTGAACTTCACATAGCAGTCGCCCACGAGATGGTCCCCCTTCACTCCGAGGGATTCCGGGGTGGCTCCGTTGCAGGTCTTGAGCCAGGCAAGCATTGATTTGCAGATATGTATTCCCCTGTCATTCACCAGGTTTGCCTTGATTACCCTATGGCCGTTGGCTTCCAGCAGGCGGGATACTGACCATCCGAGGAGGTTGTTGCGGATGTGTCCCAGATGCAGAGGCTTGTTGGTGTTGGGAGAAGAAAACTCGACCATCACAGTGCGTCCTGTGTCCGGGAGCTGCCCGAAATCTGGGGTCTGCACCATCTCCGCAAGCACGGAATTCCAATACTCGTTGGAAAGACTGAGGTTAAGGAATCCCTTGACACAGTTGAATGCGCTGATTTCCGGGACATTGGCCACTATCCATTCCCCCATTGCAGCACCAGTGGCCTCGGGAGCCTGACGGGAGGTCTTCACAAAAGGGAAGACTACAACAGTGTAGTCTCCCTCAAATTCTTTTCTGGTAATCTGGACCTGAACCGCTGACGGGTCCACTTCCGTTTCCCAAAGTTTATGTATTGCGTTTGCGGCTGCCTGAGCCACAATCTTATCCGGTTGAATCATAAAATAGTATTTTTGCTTCGGACGCTGAGCCTCGTTGGTGCCCCGAGCTTATCCGAGATATGATTTGAGCAGTTTGCTGCGGGAATTGTTCTTGAGCTTGCGGATTGCCTTTTCCTTGATCTGGCGCACCCTCTCGCGGGTGAGTCCGAAACGCTCTCCTATTTCCTCGAGGGTCATTTCCTGACATCCGATGCCGAAGAAGGACTTTATGATTTCCCTCTCACGGGGAGCCAGAGTAGAAAGGGCGCGGTCGATTTCCTTGTTGAGGGATTCGTTCACAAGTCCACGGTCCGCATTCGGTGAATCATTGTTCACGAGCACGTCCAGCAGGCTGTTGTCCTCTCCTTCCACAAACGGTGCATCCACCGATACGTGTCGGCCGGAAACTCTCATAGTGTCTGCAATCTTGTCCCTCGGCACGTCAATCATATCTGCAAGCTCGTCATTGGACGGCTGGCGCTCGTTCTCCTGCTCGAATTTCTGGAGAGCTTTGTTGATCTTGTTCAGGGAACCCACCTGGTTCAGAGGCAGACGCACGATGCGGGACTGCTCTGCAAGGGCCTGAAGAATGGACTGGCGTATCCACCAGACTGCATAGGAGATGAATTTGAATCCCCTCGTTTCGTCAAACTTTTCGGCAGCCTTGATGAGTCCGAGATTGCCCTCATTGATGAGGTCTGGAAGGCTAAGTCCTTGGTTCTGATACTGTTTTGCCACTGAAACGACAAAGCGGAGGTTCGCCTTTGTCAATTTCTCCAAAGCCGCCTGGTCTCCCTTCCTTATGCGCTGGGCCAGTTCGACTTCCTCTTCCACGGTAATCAAGTCCTCTTTACCAATCTCCTGCAGATACTTGTCCAGCGAGGCTGACTCTCGGTTGGTGATGGACTTGGTAATCTTAAGTTGTCTCATATTTTATAATGTTCTATATTTTCCTTCTGGGCAGCGGGCTATTTCAGCACCACCTCGAATGACAATGCCTCTCCCCCTCGGATGACCTTGACCTCGGTCCTGTCTCCCGGGTGGAAGTTGTTGACAAGTTCCTGAACGGATGACGCTCCGGTTACTTTGGAACCTCCGATTTCCACGAGCACGTCCCCGACCTTGATTCCGGCCTCTGCAGCCGCGCTATCGCTTGCCATATCAGTAATATATACGCCATTTACGGAAGAAAGTTTCAATTCTTTTGCAATTTCGTCATTTACAGGCAGCATCATTATTCCGAGCTTGGCTCTGTGCACTGTGCCATAGTCCATCAAATCGTCCGCAATTCTCTTTACGATATTGGACGGGACCGCAAAGGAATAGCCCGCATAAGAGCCTGTCTGTGAGATGATTGCGGTATTAACTCCCACCAGTTTTCCCTCTTTGTTCACGAGAGCTCCGCCACTGTTGCCCGGATTAACAGCAGCATCGGTCTGAATGAAGGACTCGATGCGGAACTCATTGGGATTATTGGGGTCTTTCGGCATAGACCTGCCCTTTGCACTGACTATTCCGGCCGTGATTGTGGACCTGAGGTCGTAGGGACTGCCGATTGCGAGCACCCATTCTCCGAGACGGAGTTTGTCGGAATCCGCAAAAGGTATCACAGGAAGACCCTGCTCCTCGATTTTGATTATTGCCACGTCAGTAGCCGGGTCGGTGCCCACGAGCCGCGCCGGATATGTGCGGTTGTTGTTGAGAGTGACTTCGATGGCATTTGCCCCCGCAATTACGTGATTGTTGGTGACTATGTAACCGTCCTCACGTATGATTACACCGGAACCGCTGCCCTGGACTTCGCGTGAAAACGGAATGGTCTCATAGCCGAAGAAGAAGCGGAAGAGAGGTCCCGCATTGCTCACAACCTGCTGGGTTGCACGGACTTTCACATAGACCACAGCATCCACGCAAGTCTCTGCGGCAAAGGTAAAATCCGGCCATTCGTCATTGGACAGATCCACTGTACGGAACTGGGTCCCGCCTTCAATCTGCACGGGATTGCCTGAAGCATCCCTGTCAGTCAGTTTCACGACGGCATAAGCGGAGACAGCTCCGGCAAGAGCTGCCACCAGAATTGTAATGATTCCTTTTTTCATATCTTTCATCATTTGTTTCACTTCATAGACCATAAAAGGTCCCAATTCATATACGGAAAACTCATCAAAATGTTTCGCCAACCATAGGATTTGATTGCATTTCAGAGCGGCCGGACAAAATTTTCAAAGAATATGCCTAATTATCGGAATTTTTAAATAAATTTGTAGGTTAGTCGGAAATATCCGGCAGTATTGCAATTTTTGTTTTTTTGAAAACACTATAACTTTTGAGATATGAATTTCAACGTATCAAGTTTTGAACTTCTGAAGGCCGTTACAGCCGTATCCAAGGCCATTCCGGCAAAGTCACCTCTTCCCATATTGGAAGACTTCCTTTTCGAACTGGACGACAATGGCTTGAAAATCACAGCCTCCGATTCCGAACTGACGCTAATGACAAAGATTGAGACTGTCAGTACGCTTGAAAACGGCAGAATGACAGTGCCTGCGCAGCATATCATAGAACTGCTCAAGGCTCTTCCTGACCAACCTCTGGAAATCAAGACCATCAGCGACTGCGCCTTCGAATGCAAATGGAGCAACGGGCAGTCAATCCTGCCGTTCCGTCCTGCTGAAGACTACCCTGAGATCACAGGGCTTGGCGAAGACATCGTCAGCCTCACTATGCCGGCCGCAGTGCTTGTGGAGGGTATTTCCAGCACGATATACGCAACTGCCGATGACGAAATCCGTCCTGCGATGAACGGTATTTTCTTCGACATAGACACGGATTCCACCACCCTCGTGGCCTCCGATGCCCACAAGCTGATTTGTTACACGGCAAAGGACGTGAAAGCGGAGCAGAAGACTTCATTCATACTTCAGAAAAAGCCGGCAAATATTCTCAAGAACCTCATTGCCAAGGACGACAGCGAGGTTGAGATAGTGTTTGACAGCAAGAATGCCCGTTTCCGCTGCGGAATGACCGAGATCATCTGCCGTCTGATTGTCGGCAAGTATCCGAAATACCGCGATGTCATACCTCAGAACAACTCCAATGTCCTGACCATCGACAGGACCCAGTTCCTCAACACCGTAAGACGAGTTTCAGTCTGTGCCAACAGGGCTTCCAACCACGTGAAGCTGGAGATGGCCAACGGATTGCTCAGGGTGTCCGCCCAAGACCTCGGATTCTCGCTTTCGGCTCAGGAGGAAATCAACTGCAGCTATGAAGGTCAAGCTCTCACCATAGGCTTCAAGTCCACTTTCCTCTCCGAGATTCTCGCGAATTTCAGCTGCGAGGAGATTGTGATGAAGTTCCTCGATGACAAGCGCGCAGCCCTGATTATGCCGGGCGAGAACGAAGCTGAAAGAGAGAAGCTCTGCGGTATCATAATGCCTATAATGATAGCCTGACAATGAAAATGAATCTTGAAAAGCCGGTGGTCTTCTTCGATATAGAGAGCACCGGTCTGAATATACCTACAGACTCGATAATCGAATTGAGTTTCGTGAAAGTTTTTCCGGATGGAGAAAGGCGCATAAAGACCTGGAGAGTATGCCCTTGGGACTATGTAAACAACAGGCAGCGACCTATCGACCCGGGAGCAATGGCTGTGCACGGCATCAGCAACGAAGAACTCACAGACAAGCCGAAGTTCTGGGAAATCGTAGAGGAAGTGGCCCAGTGGCTGGAAGGTGCAGAACTCGGAGGCTACAATTCACAGAAATTCGACCTTCCTATGCTGGCCGAGGAGATTGAAAGGGCTCGGGAATACAAGGGCAAGCAAATCGACATTGACCTCCACTCCAAGAAGATGATTGATGCCCAGTTGATTTATTTCGCCTACGAGCCCCGCAACCTGAAGGCGGCGCACAGATTTTACTGCGGCTGCGATTTCGACAACGCACACGCTGCCGAGGCGGATGTGCTGGCAACTGTGGACGTTGTGGAAGCTCAGCTTGAGAAGTACGCAGAGGTGGACCCGGAGAAGGGCTTCCCTGCTCTCAAAAATTCTCTGGAGGCACTCTCTTCTTTCGTGAAGACCAAATACGTGGACTTTGCAGGCCGTCTGATACTCAATGACAAGGGAGAGGTGGAAATCAATTTCGGCAAGCACAAGGGCAAAACTGCCCGCTATGTTTATCAGACCGAGCCTTCCTATTTCAGCTGGGTCGAGAGAGGTGATTTTATGTTGGACACCAAGCGGCAGTTTGCCCTCCTGAAAGAAAAGTTTGAAGCAGAGAGGAAGGAGGCTATGAAAAAGCCTTTGGATGCCGCCCAGACGGTAGAAGCCGGTGCTATGCTTAAGGCAAAGTTTGGAAGCAAGTAATTCTGTTGCGAAACTTGAGTTATGAATATAGTCTTAAGGAGCAGGGAAAAGTATTGCATCTGTCGCCCGGACACGAGTTGGGAACGCGAGAACAAGCCTGTTTATGCCCAGGAAGCCGTTCAGGGCTATGATTTTGCGCCTGTACTGTTCGTGAGAATATGCAAGGCCGGTAAGTGCATTGCAGAAAAATTTGCCTCGCGCTATTACGATGCCTTCAATTTCGGAATTCTGCTTTCGGGACGGCTCAGGCTCGGCGAAGATTCCGGGACCGGGGCTTCGGTGTCCGATTGTCTGGACCACAGTTCCATACTGCCTTTCCCGCTGTTCAATCCCATTGTGCTTGAAAACGAGGATAAAAGTTTTGTTTTCCAAACTTGCGGAAAGGATACATATATCTACAAAGGGGGCACGCCGGAGATGGTCCACAAAGCCATTTCAGAGGTATCGTCCCTTGTTTCCCTGCGCATCGGGGACTTGGTGGCAATTGAACTTCAGTCCCCCGCCCCGCTTTGTTCCCGCAGCGATGACCGCATTTCCATACGTGGAGAATTCCTTGGCAACGAGACCTTTTCCACTGAAATCATTTTTTGATTTTCGTCATACATTTTTCAATAAATTGTCTTATCTTTGCGTCTGGAAGTAAAGATATGGGACAATGGTAGCATTAGCAGATTGCAATTCCTTCTTCGCTTCAGTGGAGAAGGTTTTTCATGCCGGTCTGAAAGGAAGGCCGGTGTGTGTACTCTCCAGCAATGACGGCAATATTGTGGCTATGACATCTGAAGTCAAGGCACTTGGAATCAAACGTGGCACGCCCTATTTCGAGGTCAAGGATATTCTTGAGCGCAATCACGCGGCCGTATTTTCCAGCAATATGATGCTCTACGCAGCTATGTCCAGAAGGGTACAGAGCATTATGCGTCAGAGCGTTGCACACACTGAATCCTATTCCATAGACGAGCAGTTCCTCTATCTGGGCGGCTATGAGAAACACCACGATCCTGTGG
>JALFCH010000056.1 GCA_022771245.1 Rikenellaceae bacterium
AATAAATACTGTCGGCCAGAACCATAGAGTCAATTCCGCCGCTCACCGCGAGCAGCAGCTTCCCGTAGAACTCGTCAGGCCTGGGTTTCATCAGTTGGTTTTGCTTGCGATGGTCCAGGTGAAACCGAAGGCGAGGGATTCCTTGAACTGTACCCTTGCGTGGGAATCGGCCACCTTGTGTTTAGGACAGTATTCGCTGTCTATCAACACCATATCATCGTAGATGAGGTTGGTGGTGACTGTGAAGGAGAAGTATTTTGCAATTTTCCAATCCAGACGATTGTCCCAGTTGATACGTGGACAAGGATATTTCTTGTGGTCCTTGAGATAGTCCTCGAAGAGCACGAGCTGGGTGGAATATGCAAAGTTGTCGTTCACGTTCACCTTGATGTCTATCTTCAACTGGGCACCGAACTCGAATCGGAACGGCTTGTAGGCAGCTCCTGAATCCAAAGCTTTCTTCTGTTCTTCCGTCGGCGCCTCCAGGTTGGTGTACTGTTTTTTTGTTTCCATTCCGTACTTGGTCCTCAGTGCCGGATTGGTGACAATGACGAAACCTCCGGTGACAGGCGCGAAGTTCATAGCGAACCATTTTGCCGGGGTGTAGTCAATACCTATAGCCAAGTTGGTGTAGGCCGGCGCAAGGAACTGGGACTTGAGTACACGGGCATCTTTCCAGAGGTCGCGCTGGACACGCTTATCCAATTCATCCAAAGCCATCAGTTTACCCTCAGAATTATAGTATTTGGGATCGTCGGGCACCGAAGGAGTCTTGTAATCCCATCCTCTCGCGAACTGGGACTTGAAGTCGAAGTTGGCCGAGAAATACACGTCCTTCATCTTTTCTGTCTTATAACCCCACTTGCTCTCAAGATAGATGCGGTCGTTGCTGGTCTGAAGCAAAGGCTTTGATGAAGAGTAGAGCAGACCAAGGTCCAACTGAAGGCGGTTGTTCCAGAACATACCGTTCTTCTTCCAGTTTGCATTGCCGTCGATGAAACCCTGGAGGGAAAAGGTGTTGTCGCCGCCGGCAGCCCAGTTCACGAGTCCCGTCTGACCAATGTTGATCTGGGTTTTGAGGGAATTGGACCAATATTTCGGTTTCGGAGCCGGGGACTCTGCCTCAGGGGCGGAATTCATTGCGTCCACGGCTTTCTGAGCCACTGTTTCAGCATCCTGAGCATTGGCAGCAGGAGATGCGAAAAGGCAAAGACCTGCCAGGGCAAGTGCAGAGAACATCTTTTTCATACAGTTTCTTTAATATAAGGAATTAGTACTTGTATATCTTGTTTGTATCCCACTTATATACTTGATATATACTAGTAAGATATTGAGAAGATGACACGGCGGTGGGAAGGCTTGCCGGAATAGATGCAGGTACCCTCTTCCTCGCACACATAACTGTCGATAGGTATGCAGCGGATTGTGGCCTTGGTCTCCTCCTTGATGCGTTCCTCGGTCTCGGTGGTGCCGTCCCAGTGGCAGAGCAGGAAGCCTCCCTTGGTGATTTCGGTCTTGAACTCCTCCCAAGTGTCCACCTTGCGCACATTTGCATCACGGAACGCGAGAGCCTTCTGATAGATGTTTTCCTGAATGTCCTCCAGCAGCTTGGAAATATGCTCCGCAACGCCTTCACGGGCTATGGAAGTCTTCTCTCCGGTGTCCCTGCGTGCAATTTCAAGTGTGCCTTCAGCAAGGTCACGAGGCCCCATTGCTATACGCACAGGCACTCCCTTGAGCTCCCATTCGGCGAACTTGAAACCCGGACGGAGAGTGTCCCTGTCATCAATCTTCACGCTGATGTCTGCCTTTTCGAGTTCAGCCTTGATTTCATTCATCTTCGCGATTATGGCCTCGTGGTCCTCGTCAGTTTTGTAAATAGGCACCATAACCACCTGGATAGGAGCCAGGGCAGGAGGCAGCACGAGTCCGTTATCATCGCCGTGAGCCATTATAAGCGCACCCATAAGACGGGTTGAAACGCCCCAGGAAGTGGCCCAGACATATTCCTGTTTGCCTTCCTTGTTGGTGAACTGGACGTTGAAAGCCTTTGCGAAATTCTGACCGAGGAAATGGGAGGTACCAGCCTGAAGAGCCTTTCCGTCCTGCATCATAGCCTCGATTGTGAGAGTGTCGAGCGCACCTGCAAACCTTTCGTTAGGCGATTTATGGCCCACTATTACAGGCAGTGCCATCACGTTTCTTGCAAAGTCCGCATAGACATTCACCATCTTCTGTGCCTCCTGCTCAGCCTCTTCACGGGTGGCGTGTGCAGTGTGGCCTTCCTGCCAGAGGAATTCGGCGGTACGCAGGAAAAGACGGGTCCTCATTTCCCATCTCACCACATTAGCCCACTGGTTACAGAGAATCGGAAGGTCACGCCAGGAGGTAATCCAGCCCTTGTAGGTGTTCCAGATAATGGTCTCGGAAGTCGGGCGGACTATGAGTTCCTCCTCAAGCTTGGCAGCCGGATCCACAACCACTCCAGTGCCGTTGGGATCCTTCATCAGGCGGTGATGGGTGACCACTGCACATTCCTTTGCGAATCCTTCCACGTGTTCGGCCTCACGGCTGAGGAAAGATTTAGGGATAAAAAGAGGAAAATAGGCATTCTGATGTCCTGTTTCCTTGAATTTCTTGTCGAGGATATGCTGCATCTTTTCCCAAATCGCATATCCGTAAGGCTTGATGACCATACAGCCCCTGACGGCTGAACGTTCAGCCAGATCGGCCTTGACTACGAGGTTGTCATACCACTGTGAATAGTTGTCAGACCTCTTTGTAACTTCCTTTGCCATTATATCAAAAAGTTTTTATATTTGTATTGCACACTTCGCGCTTCAAGTGCCGCTGGGGTTGAAAACTTGCGAAGGTATGTTATTTGCAATGCGGAGTCCTGATGCACCGGCGATTCCGGTAGAGCGCAATTTGCGCCGCGAAGTTAACAAAAAAATGTGATATTATGATGACGAGTAGAGCTTATAGTTCAGGAGTGCCCGGAATCATCGCTTGGGCAATTTGCCTCTGGGCGATTTCCGCCTGTGGAACTTCGGCACAAACCACTGCTTATTCTGACGGCATCTATTATACACGACCAGCCGGGACAACCACTGTCGTGAACATTTCCCAGGCCAAGGAAAATACGGATGCCCTCACAGAAGTGACTTTGGGGCAGCTTATCGACACAAGAGAGACTGAGGCCCAGATGCCGGCAGCTGCCACGCAGAATATCTATCTGACCCAGAAATTCGACATTTCCGGAAGCAACGCCATTGTGGCCTATGATCCAACTCAGGTGAACATTTCCGTGGACCCTTACTGGAAGACTGTCATAATTTCCGACAACTGGCTGCCGACTTACAGCCGCTGGGGCTATTACGACTGGAGTTTCTACAGCCCGTGGTACAGGCCTTATGATGCCTGGTATTACAGCTATTACGACCCTTGGTACAGGTATTATGACCCGTGGTACAGGTACGGCTATTATGACCCGTGGTACTACCATTACGCCTATCACGATCCGTGGTATTATCACAGGCCTTATAACCCTTGGTATGGACATCACCACCATCACCACCATCACCATTGCGACCCGTGCCCTCCGGTTCACCACGACAACAGGCCGCGCCCGAATTGGAACAATTCATTCTATTCCGGCGGAGGATCGGGTTTGGGTATGGCCAGCCGTTCAAACCTCAGCACAAGGACATCATCGACAAGGATTACTTCTTCCGGCTCATCGGCAAGCGCAGCAAGCAGGGGTTCATCCACATCCAGATACACCGGTGAAAAGAAGGCCACAACCCGTACAGCTTCCACCGCCACCAAGGCCGGCACGACCCGCCTGACACCTGTACGCACCACAAAGGGCACTACCAGGACAACTGCGACGACACCCACTAGGACAACTGCGACGACACCTACCAGGGCCACTGTGACAACACCTACCAGGAACTCGGCGACAGCCCCTACCCTCAACACGGGTTCTTCTTCAAGGCCGACAAGAACCACCTCTACCCGTACAACCACGTCGTCAACGACCCGCACCGCCAAGCCGTCCACGACCAGACCTGGCAGTTCAACCCGCACGGGAACGACGACGAGAAGCACCTCGTCAACGACCCGCACCGCCACGCCGTCAACGGCCAGAACGGCAACGGCAACCCGCCCAAGTGCCACCTACAGCCGCCCGAGCAGCGCAAACCGAAGCACAGGTTCTTCCACCACCTCCACTTCAGGTTACGGCAGAAGCAGCTCGACATACAGAAGCTCAGAAAGCTACAGCCGCAGCAGTTCTTCCAGCAGCTACTCCCGTTCCAGCTCCTCAAGCAGCTATTCGGGCAGCAGCCATTCCAGCGGAAGTTCGGTGAGCCGCAGCAGTTCCTCCGGAGGTTCCAGCAGGGCCGCCTCCTCAAGGAGATAAGCCCTTATTTCCCAAGGCAATATGAATTTCCCAAGGCAATATGAAAAAGACAATCATATCACTTTCATTTATACTTCTGTGCGGGGCTGCCTCCGCACAGGGGTTTGATGCAGGCCTCCTGTTCAGCGAAAACGACTATCAGGGCACGGCCCGTACTATGGCTATGGGCAACGCCTTTACCGCTCTGGGAGGAGACCTCGGTTCCATAGGCATCAACCCGGCAGGCTCGGCAGTTGCAAGGTGTTACCAATTCACCATTACCCCGGGGCTTGACTTCAGCCTCAACGGCACAAAAGGCAGTGTGACCCCGGACGGTATGTCCAGTTTCCAAAACAAAGTTTACAATGGCAGAACCCGGTTTGCACTGCCCAACCTGGGAATCTCCCTGGATTTCAACACCGGAAGACGGAGAGGGGTGATGAACTGGAGCCTCGGCTTTGTAATCAACAACACGGCCCAGTACAATTCCTCCCCACTTGCTATGGGTACCAACAAGAACACCTCTGCTTTCGGCCAGATGGCAGCCCGCGCACAGGATCTCGCCGAGGGCGGCTATTTCACTGCAGACGATTTGTTAGACGACTCAGTTTACGACAAGCTTGCCATAGAAGACTGGAGAGTGGTGACAGGATTCAGAAGCGGAGCCATAGCCCAGAACGGCAGTTCCGGGAAAGAGTTCATAGGCATCAGCGAATACATGGACGAAGACGGCAAAATTAGACTCGGGAAAAACGGTATCAGACAGGCATACGGCGAAACAACTTCCGGATACAAAACGGATTACATCATCAATGCCGGAATGAACATTTCCGACATAATCTATCTCGGAGTAAACCTCGGAGCAGTGCGTCTGCGCCACGAAAGTGACTCCTACATACAGGAGGAAGCCGTGGATCCTGAGGATTTCGACATAATCTTCACGGATAATGAAACCGGAGGAAAGACTGTCACACATTTCAATTCCGCAAAAAACACATTTTCATCCAGCACCTCCGGCAACGGTGTCTATGGCAAATTCGGAATCATTGTGACACCCTACAGGGGCCTGAGAATAGGGGCAGCCATACAGACTCCTACTATGATGTTTATGGCAAGCACTTATGGGGTTTCCAGCACAGCCAAATACGATTTGAATGCCTACAGCGGCTATGAAGAGGTGGAAAGCGCAACCTCCCACTATCAGTTGCGGACACCGATGAGGGCTAACTTCGGAATTGCCTGGACTTTCGGAGGTTACGGTTTGATAAGTGCAGATTACGAATTGAGTGACTATTCAGGCATAAGGTATTACGAAAACAGCAACTACCGGAACGACGGGCCTTTCTACCCCCTGAACGAGGAGATCAAAAGCCGCTGCGGAGTTGGACACAATTTCAGAATCGGAGGCGAGATCCGTCCGCTCAGTTTTATGTCAGTGCGGGCAGGCTATGGTTTCCAGACTTCCGGTAAGAGGTATGAATATAGCGAAGATTCGCTTGTCAAATTGAATTTCAAAGAGTTAACTGTACATACCGCCTCTGTGGGTTTGGGGTTCACCACGAAGGGCTCATTCTTTGCGGACATTGCGGCTGTGGGGCAGATATATCCTATGCAGTACCTCAGACCTTATGCAGACTATATCTACAACCCGAGCACCGGAAAACCATCCCCTTACTCACCTGAGATACGGTATCTCCGTTCCAGCATCAAACTCGTAGCAACCTTCGGATGGAGGTTCTGAGCTGGTGATACGGTTATGAATAAGGGATGGCCAT
>JALFCH010000065.1 GCA_022771245.1 Rikenellaceae bacterium
GCCGATGAGGATGTTGCAGTCCAGCCATCCCGGGTGACCAAAACCACAATGCAGGGCATACTTGCGAGAGTGAATCTCTTCCTTGCCGGAGCGAGTGTGCAGGGAGGGGACAAGACCAAGTTCCTCACCAATGCAAGGGAATTTGCCAATGAAGTGATTCTCAGCACTAAACACGACCTGAACCCGGACTACTCACAGGTGTTCATAAATATGTTCCAAAACAAATATGACACAGAATATCACGAGTCTATGTGGGAGGTCGAGTTCTATGGAGACCGGTCCAGTGCTGAATTCTGGTCAAACGGACGTATAGGCGACCTGCTCGGACTCCAGAGCGGCGGCAGCACATCCACAGAATTCGACAAATTCAAATGCAATTTTGCCCACGGACAGTACAACGGTTCCCTGAGGCTTTGGGACCTGTATTGGAAGACCGACAGAACAGATTCTGAAAACCAGTTGGATGTCATCACGGACAAACGTCAGGACTGGAACCTGCCTCCATACAATTACGCCGGTCACGCCAAGCAGCCGCCTTACGGTACTACTGGTTCGGGCACTTGTGTGGCAGGAATTGACAAGACTCCTTATGTCTATGGCAAGGACGAGACCACCAAAAAGGACTTGACTACTACCACAACTCCTACTACTGCCCAGGCCATACGCAACTGCGGCAAGTTCAGAAGGGAAGTGCAGTATGAGGGCCAGAAGACGGCAAAGCTTCTGTACAACTGCATCAACTATCCTATACTCCGCTATTCGGACGTGCTTCTGATGTATGCTGAGGCAAGCAATGAACTTTCCGGTCCCACTCAGGAGGCTTATGATGCCGTGCTGAAGGTCAGGACCAGAGCCGGAATCTCGACCAAGGCTTACAGTGAGTATGACCAGGCTTCTTTCCGCGAACTTGTGCGAAACGAGAGGGGACGCGAACTCTGTTTCGAAGGCTTACGCCGTTTCGACCTCATACGCTGGGGCATCTACGTGGAGGCAATGCACAGTTATTCCGAACAGACGGCTGATAGCAGATGGTCCCAGAGTGCTGCTCTTGCAGCCAGGGCTCTCGATATGGGCGGTAACATCCAAAAACGGCACGAACTGCTGCCTATTCCTTCCATTGAACTCGGCTCCAATAAGGAACTTGTTCAGAACTCTTTGTGGGCTAATTAATGGGCTAATTAATTGACTATGATATGAAAAGATACATTTTGATTTTTGCATCCCTGTTTCTTGCCCTTTCCTGTCAGCAGGACATTGTGTATGAGGCAGACTATGTGGTTACTCTTGACAAGAGCAACACATATATTGCCGGTACTCCGGTACGTTTCAATTTCAGCGGGAATGTGGACAATATCCTGTTTTACAGCGGTGAAAGCGGCTCCCAATACAAATTCAAGGACAGATTCGAGGTGCCTATGGAGGCTGTGAAGGGAGCAGAACTCTCCATTGATTACAAGCCGAGATATGGAGAAGCAGGGGCTTTGGAGGTCTATGTTTCCAAGGAGTTCACCGGTTTGGACGGCAGTGACGGACTTGCTGACCGTCAGACCATAAAGGAAATGGTTGAAGGAGGAATGCAGGGCTGGACCAGGCTTGAATACAAGGAAGGTGCGTCCGACAAATGGACTTACCAGAGCTATGACGTGTTTGACGCTAAGGATAATTTTTCAATAGCCTTTCACTGGTGCCCTAAGGATTTCACCAAGACTCAGAGATGGTATCTTGTCAATGGACTCCTTACTATGGACCTGGATGTCGAGGGAATGGATTGTTCGGAGATTGACCTCAGAAGTATGGACCTGGTGTCAGTGATGATGAATGAGGAGGTGGAAGACCCTTATCTGAAGGATGGCGGAAACGGTACCGTGAATTTCAACAAGACTGATGCCCAGATTGTTATGCAGGGTGTTTCCGGAAACCAGTTGAAATATGCCATTGATGCCTGGGTGATTTCCAGACCTATTCCGTTGAACAAGGTTGTAAATGACAAGGGAACAGTCATCAAGGACCTCCAGAACTATCTTCACAGTTTCGAGTACACCTGGGATGAGCCGGGCACCTACACCGTGACCTTTGTAGGAATCAATGCCAATGTCGCTGCGACTTCCCGGCAAATTCACGAGATGACTATCAATGTCCTCGCCCCTCCGTTTACAGAGGAATAAAGACTGATTTCGATAATCTGCCCGTCCGGACTTCAAACTCCGGGCGGTTTTTTCCTTAAAATTATGAATCCAAAACCGACTGACACTTTGCTGCCCATAGTAATGCTTGCAGCCCCAGCAGCACTGCTCTCTACTTCCTGCAGCACCACCGGACCGCAGCCCAAACCCAACATTCTGCTGATCGTAGCCGATGATTTGGGCCTGGGAGACCTGAGCTGCTATGGCTCCCAACACATAAGTACCCCTCACATAGACTCCCTGGCAGACGGAGGCCTGCGCTTTCAGAACTGCTACGCCACCAGTGCCACATCCACCCCGAGCCGTTTCGCCCTTTTTACAGGAATGTACCCGTGGAGAAACCCGGATGCAAAAATCCTTGCCGGTGACGCGCCCCTGCTGATTGACCCTTCTTTGCCGACCTTGCCGAAAATGATGCAGGAGATGGGTTATGCCACAGCGGCAATAGGCAAATGGCACCTTGGTATGGGCTACGGCAAGCTCGATTGGAACAAGCCTATTGTCCCTTCAGGCAATACCGTGGGTTTTGACTACACAAACCTCATCCCGGCCACTGTGGACCGCGTTCCTACGGTCTATGTGGAGAACGGAATGGTGCTTGGCCTGGATGAGTCAGATCCGATTTATGTGGATTATGAGAAAAATTTTGAAGGTGAGCCTTCTGCACTGACAAACCCTGAACTTATGACTATGTCCTGGCTGCACGGCCATCAGGGTACTATAGTGGACGGAGTGCCCCGAATAGGGTATATGAAAGGGGGCCATTCAGCGCGTTGGGATGACCGCACTATGGCAGATTATTTCCTTTCCAAAGTCACTTCATTCATTGAGTCGCATAAGGACGAGCCTTTCTTCCTCTATTACGGCCTTCACGAGCCCCACGTTCCGAGAGTGCCTGCAACCCGCTTCGTGGGTTCAAGCGGCCTCGGCTGCAGGGGAGATGCTGTTGTGGAGGCTGACTGGTGTGTGGGTCAGGTTATAGCCAAACTCAGGCAGGAAGGTCTGTTGGAGAATACCATAGTCATTATCACATCGGACAATGGAGCAGTGCTTCAGGACGGCTATGATGACGGAGCATTGGAAATTGCCACTGCAATGGGCCACGATCCGGACAATGGCCTGAGGGGTGGCAAATACAGCCTCTACGATGCCGGAACGCATATACCTTTCATAGTCTATTGGAAAGGCAATATCACTCCTGCCGTTTCCGGGGCTTATTACTGCCAGATGGATCTCTATGCAACCTTTGCGACTATGCTTGGTGCCGAATTGCCGGAAGGTCTTGACAGTGAGTCCTACCCGGATGTCCTTCTGGGCAGGCAGCTGGAAGGTGGCCGCCCGACCCAAATTATGGAAGCCCAGGGCCGTCTGGCTTATCGTGAGGGCAATTACGTCCTGATTCCGGCCTACAATGGCTCCAATTTCAATTCCACAGGCAACGAACTGGGCAATAACCCCTATGATACTCTCTGGGACCTCAGTTCCGACCCGGCTCAGACTGAACCTATAGATGCTCCGGAACTGAAAGCCTCAATGAAGGCCGAATTTCTTCGCCTGACCGCCGGCCTTTACAGTGCTGAAATTGCTGTTGACCCGCTTGAGTAGGGCAGACTTTTTTGCCCTTTGAGTCGCAGACAGTCAAAAAAAACAGGAGGAACTACCGTTGATTCCTCCTGTTTTTTGATTATGTCCAGCCTGATTACTTAACCCACGGTTTGGTGTCGTAGGATGCTCCTGTGGCTTTCTGGATGTTTGCGCTGTTCACAGGGAAGTAGCCTTTGGTCATATCTGCTGTTGTGAATGGGTCATCCTTGACTGTGCCGTTTGCCTGATTGTTCGACGAAGTCGAATAGCTTGGAGAACTGCCAGATTTACTGTATCCCCACCTAATTGTAGAGT
>JALFCH010000100.1 GCA_022771245.1 Rikenellaceae bacterium
TGACGGCTTGATATCGTTATGGAGCACGCCACGATGATGGAGATAATCCACGCCGTCCAGGATGTCATCTATGATGCAGTCTTTTGCCGAGTCTGACGGGCCGGCCGAAAGGAATTCATCCAAAGACTGACCTTCTCCATCTTCAAGAATGAGTGCCGGACCTGCAGGCGTATCCTCCTCAAAGCCAAGGGTCGTCACTATGGATGAATGGGACAATGTGTTGCCCAGTTCATATTCCCTCCTAAGGGACAGTGATGCTCTCCTGCCTTAAAGACTCAACTATCTCCCTGGACAGTTTCTCACAGGCATAGCGTCGCATAGTGGCGGGAATCGCGTTCCACAGCTGGCGCAGATACCCGACAAGTCTGGCCTCATCACGCTTTCCTGCCTCGCGAAGCATCCAGCCCGCAGCCTTCTGGAGAAGGTCGTGCATTCTTCCCTTCCCGGCCAGCATTGTCACCTGCAATCGAACTGGTAGTGCGAAGGTAAGGTTTTTCTCAATACCTACAAATATTAAGTCTTGGAACAATCCGGAACAGTCCGAACAACGCTGAGTCCATTGTATTCAACTCCGTGGTTGATACCACGGACTATAAGGGGAAAGAATATAATACTCACGGATGGCTTGCGTGCAGTTTTCTCAGAATCTTCTTCTTGTAGCAGATGAATATATTTTTGAGAATCCGGAACGCCGAGTATGATGACACTGAATACAAGAGACCTGACAGGCCGGGAACGGTGTCTATCCAGTTTTTTATGTAATCGTTCTGAGGTTGCTTCATCAGGGCAATCCAGCCGTCATCCTGCTTTGTGAGGGAATTTGACTTGTCCGTGGACATCACGTAGAGAATCCTGTTGGCGGGATTGAAGGACTGAAGGATTTGAATGATTTTTTGCCGGTTTTGCATTACATACTGCTCATCTTCGGGGAAGATACAGTAGCGCACGAAAAGCGTGGGTTGCTTGATGTCGGAATAGAAACGCTGGATTCGCCTTGAATACTTCTCCTGCAGGGCTGGGATCTGTTCCTCTATGCTGCTTACATTGAAATCGTGGTAAAAGTGCATACGGGTTTTCATATTCCCGCACACATCCGGACGGTGTTCCCGCTTCAAAAATTCAAGATTCAAAAAGTCGCCGAAGCCGTTTTCGATTTCACTGATTACACACTCGAAACTGTCACTGATTAACCAGTCGAAAGGATAGGATGCTCCCCTCAAGCCTTTCTTCTCCAGTTCCATAGCCACACTGCAGAAGGAACCCAAAGATACGATATTCGAAAATTTCTGTTTCATTCTTTAATCAGGGATTTGCTGAAAAATCTACAATAAAGCACCTCACCAGCAGTGGACAGAGACAGGGACAAAGCCACAGACCAGACGGAAGGATATATCCACATTCCTATGGCGCACAGGCACAGGCAACTGATCAGAGCAAACAATTGGTTCAATGCCACGTGACGGTAAGCTCCCCTTGCCACGAATACGAACTGGAGATAGGCTCCTGCAATTAGAGAGAAATAAATAGTGAACGACAGAATCAGAGCCACCGGATAGGCCTGAACCATATCCCGACCGCCAAGTACAAGAGCAGCGGGATAACCGAGCAGCACAATGAAAAGTATAGTACCAAGGGCTATCAACCTCTCATACTTCAGGATTTTTGCCACTCTTTGTGGAGTCGGATTTGTCACGACCTCAGGAAAGAGGGCGGCATTGATGGAATTGAGCAGTAGTTTTGGGATCTGTATAATTTTGTTGGCGAGGTCGTAAATCGCCACGTCACGCATTCCAAAAAAGGCGCCTATTATAGATGTCAGAGTCTTTTCCTTTACTCTGCCGGATATGGTCGTAACGAAAAACGGGGTGGCTTCCCTGAAATATTCCAGCATATATACAGGGCTCACCTTCACCAGCTTGACACCGTGCATCAGTACATTGGCTCCGCCCACAAAACTGCCCGCCAACATAGTACCGCTGATTATGGCGGAGTAAACAATCAAATCCGCTTCCGTCCTGACTAGAATAAGAGTGAGCGGAATCTGGCTAATTCTTATTACAGCCTGCAGTATGGAACTGAATTTCATATTCTTAGTCCCGAGGTAGTACCACTGGGGATAGAAGGTCTTGTATAGATTCTGTACGAAAATAATGGCAAATAGCCACAGGTTTTCCCGCAGTACCGGGATGAGGATTACAACGGGCAGAGCGATGCAGAGAGAGAGGAAAATCAGGACCAGTTTACAGTAGAATACTACAGATACCGTGCGGCTGAGTTCGTCCTTGTCACCGGCCGAAATTGCTGCCCGCTTTGTACAGGGAGAGTCAAAACCAAAGTCAATCAAGTCCTGGAAATACAAGGCTATGGCAAGTAGAAATGCATAGAGTCCGTACTGCTCTGCCCCGAGCGTTCTTATGATATAGGGATAAATCAGAAATCCTACCAGGGCACTCACTATATTGAGTGCCGACAAGTAGGAATAATTCTGCAGGACTTTTGTACTTTTAAGCCTGTCAAATATATGTCTGTCAAGTATCAGAACTTTACGATTTTATCGTGATCCGGTTTCTCGTACCAGTCCTTGAATTTTTCATTGTTAAAATCCATTCCCCAATCACGGAACATAGGATAGGAGTGGTCCACCCTGCTCGATTCCTTTGGCCAAGACCATAAACCGGCGACACAGAGTGCCTTAGGCACTTCTCCGATTTTCGGAAAAGTAATCACGTTATTCCCGGCCACTACCTTGAATTTTGCGGCTTCTGCGGCAACGTTCCCGAGCTTGATAGTATAAATCTTCTTCATTTTATACTTCTGCTCATAAGTATTGGCGATCACATTCTTGCCATTTTCCACACTGCCCAGAAGTTGGTGAGCCTCGCCTAACAGAGTGTCTTCATAATAAATATAGGAATTGAGAGTTCCACCGGTGGCGGCAAGATATACATCTGCAACGCCTGTTTTGCTGTACGGATCAATTACAAGTACCACATCGTTGAAATCGAAGTCACCTATGGTGGACATATCCTCGAAAGCAAGTGTCCAGACCTGCTTCTTGTTAGCAAGATCCTCGTACTGCTCGTCTTTTCCGTCAGTCGCCACATCGAATTTCGGTTCTTCAGTCTTCGTGCCGTCACCGTTATAGTACTTGTCGTCATCCTTGTCCTGGATATAAGGCAGCAGCAGTCCCGGTAGAGTACCGTTGTTACCACTTACCATAACAAATGCGATATCGTTACAGTCAGGCTCAGTTTGCCCCGTACTCGTGCCGTCCTCAAGTCCGATAAAGCGGAAACCGTCATAAATTTTGATTGCAGCAGCGTGGTAATTATTCCGGTTCAGTGAACTTGTAGTATGGTTCGGAGTCTGGTTAGGCTTCTTGCAATAGAATCCCACCATATTGCCCACAGGGGCATCAATCTGGAAGGTAAGTCCCCGAATCTGTGCGATGGTGCTTTTGTCCGGGTCCTCGTGACCGAAGAACTTGTGCACAGAAAGGGTATTGAACTGATCGTCCCCTTTTCTGGTCGTAAAATTGCCGCCCTTCATACCGTCCACCTGGTCATAATAGCAAAAATTTGCAGGGGTCCACTGCCAGGTATCGTTTCTCAGCCACTCTACTTTCGGAAGAGCATTTTCCTTTGATACACCTCCCGGAAGGTCATCATAATAATAGTCAGCATCGAGGGCATCAATTAAAGGAATAAAGGTAATATTGCTTGGATCAGCCTTATCGTAATAATAATAACCAACCTCTACTGAAGAGTTTCCTGTTGCACCATAAATGGTTGATATATAGAAGATACCGTTGGACTGAAGCTCAAAATTGGTAATCTGCTTTGAAATGACGGCAGACTTGTTTTCCGGAATGGCCTCATTCATATCAGCCCAAATCCAGGCAGGAAAATTAGTATAGCCATAAATCTTGGCACGCTTTCCAGTCAGAGGATTAACGAGGGTAGGTTTGGTGAGAGCAGCCTTGTTTGCATTTGAAATTGCCGTACCTGCCTTAGTCCCCGCCTCTGCGAAGTTGACGCTTGCCCTTCCGCTGCTGAGGCTCGACTTACTCAAGTGCCTGTACTGTACTCCGTCTTCGTTTTCCACACAGATCGAAATACCCTTTTCAAGCCCCTGAGGCATATTGAATGAAATGGAGGCGTCAGAATCAACATGCGTCTCGGCAAGCAGAGAACGTTTCTCCTGACCAAGTGAATATATTTTCACCTCTGATTCACCAACACCTTTGATATCAACGGTCACATAGGAACTGTTTTCCCAGGTCTGTTCCGGATCGACTTCCCCGAGAGTCTTTGTCCACGCCTCCTCATAGGCTATCTCCACATTTGTCTTGTAGGAGTCAGGCCTTCTCAAATCCCTGCAAGAAGTGATTACTGAAGCAACAATCAGGGATACACAAAAAAATCTTTTCATACTCTATTTCTGAATAATACAAATCAAACCACATAAAGGGCTGCAAAATTACAACATTTTTCCGATATATAAAACAATGCAACCCTCTTATTTTAAAATATTTTTCATAAATTTGCAGCCTTTTACGGTGTCATACAATGATGAAAGAATATATGAACAATCCGGAACTTATGTGGGATTCCGAAATACTTGAAAATACCGGTACTGCACGATGGATAATGGAAATGGTTGAAGGCAGTAAACCGAGGCTGTATGTGGATTCAATGCTGGCGCAGCTGTTTAATTGCTCCCCGGACGAAGACCCGGAAATCATATACAACTTGTGGAGGAACGGCATCAACGAGGAAACATATTCACTCCTAAACAACTCAGTTGAGGCTATGCTCAATGGACAAGTTACAGAGGTGCAATATCAGTGGATTCATCCGGACGGAAAGCGGAGTCTGTTCAGGTGGTGTGGTGTATGGGACAAATCCTTCACCCAAGGAACACGCTTTAAGGGCACTCACCGGAACCTTAGCGATGTCGTCCACATTGATGACAAATGGCAGAGCAAAAGAAAATTGCTGAAAAGTTATTACAATTATTATAGTTCCCGTGACGCCCTTGCCATACTTCTTGTTAATCTGGAGCAAGATAAATATTTCACCATCAAAAGCAGTCAGACTATTGATTCAGTTCTGCCCCCGGCAGATGAAGGCAAGTTTTCCGAATACATTCAAAGATTCGCGGCAACATTTACCGAAGGCGAGCAGTCAGAAAGAATACTAAGTATTCAGGATTATGCATTTTTGGACAAATATTTCCAGACATCTCCCGTCTACAAGATGCTTTTTTCCACCTTTGTCTATGATGAAGAGGCAAGATGGTACCGAATCACAGCCCACAAGCAGGACAACAACGAAATGGTCATCTCCATTGAGGACAGGACCAACAAAACATTGGAAGGGCTGATACTCAACACAATAGCCGAGCGAATGGTGGGAGCTTTCATCTACAACCTCAATCGTGACATCATATCCGAGGTGAGACTCACTCCCTTTTTCAACTACCTCAATGACTACAAACACAATCTTTCCCTTGCCAAGGGAGTGGAGTTGCTCTGTCCTCAAATTGACGAAGAATTCCGGGAGGGTTGGAGACAGTTTGCCAGTATGGAAAACCTGATGTCGGTCTATCTGGATCCAAGACGTGCAGATTTCGCGTTCAAAACAGTCTATAACGGCGAACACACCTGGCTGAAAGCATCCATCTATGCCTTGAACTCCAAATGGAGCAACGAGCCATCTGTTTCAATTGTATTCCGGAGGTTTTCGAAAGAGGAACTTGCGGAAGTGGACGAGAATGAAAAGTTGCTCCAGCAGAAGGAAAAGTTGGAGCAGGACTACCAATTCATCAAGGGCATAACCACCCAGTATGTCTCACTGAAGATTGTTAAAGTGGACAGCAGTTACTCTATAATCTACAAAGACCTGGATCCGGATTATGGTTGGGAACACAACCAAATATCCAATTTTTGGGACAGATTCAAGGCTATGATGTTATCGCACTGCCATCCTGATGATCTTGCCGAAATGCTCAAATATGCGGAAAAGGACTATGTCATTTCCCTTATGAAAGGCAAAAGAAGTCACACCAAAAGGTTCCGTTTCCGTATGCGTGACGGAAGTTACACATGGATGAAATGTGTGTTTATTCGTTTTGACAAGAACCTTGACAATGAGTTGAGCGAATTTGCCTACGCCCTTGCAAATGTCGATGAGGAAGTAAAAAAGGAGCAGGAATACTATTATGCTTTGGAACAGGCCAGAATTTCCCGGGAAGAAAGCCGACTCAAGACTCAGTTTGTCAATAACATAAGCCACGACATCAGGACTCCGCTCAATGCTGTGATAGGATATTCACAACTTCTGATGCTCGCCGGGGATTCCTTGTCAGAAAAAGAGAAAGCAGAGTATGCCAATTATATAGAGAGCAGCGGAGAACTTCTGACAATGCTTGTTGATGATATTCTGAGCGTATCGGACATAGAACACGACATTCTCAAACTCCGCCCGATGAAAGCCCCCGTTAACAGGATATGCAACAAAGCCGTATCCTGTTGTATGATGAGGGTACCAAACGGCGTAAACCTCTATTTCACGACCGAGTTCAAAGACGATTTCCACATTCTCACCGATCCAATGAGGGTGCAGCAGATTCTGATAAATATGATTTCCAATTCGTGCAAAGCTACTGTCGAAGGAGAAATCAAGGTTAGCTGCTGCAAGAGCGATAAAGAAGGATTCATTGACTTTACTGTTACCGACACCGGATGCGGCGTGTCCCCTGAAAAGGCAGAAGAAATCTTCAACCGCTTCGTCAGTATGGACAATAATGAAAGTGGCGCCGGACACGGCCTGGGACTTGACATCTGCATTAATATTTCCCAAAGATTGGGAGGCTATATATGGCTCGACCAGACATATAAGCCGGGAGCCCGTTTTGTACTCACCTTACCGCTCAAGCAATGACAACTATTCTCATTCTCTTCTGGATTTGCGCTGCCGTGGTATTCTACACCTTTATCGGTTACGGCATCGTAATTTGGATAGCTGTTAAAATAAAGGAACTCATCTCCAAGCCTGCTGAATTTCCCGTGAAGGAGGAATTCCCTCACGTAAGTTTGCTTATAGCCGCCTACAATGAAGCTGACATAATTGCAGAGAAGATGCAGAACTGTCTGAGCCTGGAGTATCCATCTGACAAGCTTCACATTGTGTGGGTCACAGACGGGTCCACAGACGGCACAGCTGAAAAGCTCTCCGAATATCCTCAGAACACGGTGCTTCACTCCCCGGAGCGCTGCGGGAAAACAGCGGCGCTGAACCGTGCGATGAAATATATCGACACTGAATATGTTATTATGACGGATGCCAACACTGCCCTGAACAAAGAGTCAATATATCTAATAGTCAGGAAGTTTGACAATCCTAAAGTGGGATGTGTGGCAGGAGAGAAGAAAGTGGTGGCAGAAGGCGGGAGCGCGGCAGCCACGGAGGGCCTTTACTGGAAATACGAATCATTCCTGAAAGACCTTGATGACAGGCTCAATTCCGCTATGGGGGCAGCCGGCGAACTCATAGCCCTGCGCCGTGAACTCTGGTGCGATATCCCCGACGGAACACTCGGAGACGATATGCTTATCTCTATGGGAGTGCTGCGCAAGGGCTACAAGATTGCCTATTGTAAAGAGGCTTATGCAAGCGAAAAACCCTCTGCAGACATCCGCGAGGAACGCAAGCGCAAAATCAGGCTTGCCGGTTGCGCGATGCAGAACGTCGTCACATTGAGAGACCTTATGAACCCTTTCAAATATGGGCTCACAGCCTTCCAATTCTTATCCCATAGGGTGCTGCGCTGGGTTCTCACCCCAACCTGCATTATTTTGATGCTTATTTTCAATATTGCGGCAGTACTGATGGGGGCAGCCATTTTCTATCAGGTCATTCTGGCCTTGCAGATTCTCTTCTATCTCAGTGCCCTTGCAGGGATGTTGCTTGACAAAAAGGAAAAGGCAGGTCCGCTCAGGATTCCATATTATTTTCTGTTTACAAACTTCTCGACTTTCGCCGGCATCGGTTACCTCAAAAACCAGAAGGGCAGCGGAGCCTGGGAAAAAGCGCGCCGGAAATGAAAAAAAGAATTTTCCTGTCCATACTCATCCTGCTAATTGCTGCGTCCGGGGCTCTGACCCTTACACATTATTTCCTTGCGATGAACCGTCCGGGACAGCCGGGCCCCTTTCCTGAAAGAAAGGAAGGCGACCTCCGCATTGCCACTCTGAACATCAACTGGTTGAGTTTCAATCACGACCCGGCTTACACTTCAGCCAGACTTGCATCCATAATGAAGGAATATGATATAGACGTGGTTTTGCTTCAGGAATACAGAGCACACTGGAAACTTAATGAATACGAATTCATATCGATTTTCAGTTCCGACTATTCCTACATATCTATTCAGGATGAATGTGTCTGCATTTCAAAGTATCCGGTGGTGGCTCACAAGAGGGTAAAATACGATGACCTGTCAGACAGTTTCTCAGATATGGAAATTTTGCTGTCAGATTCGCAGAGGGTGAGAATCTTCGCTGCACATCTCATCACTACTGGTGTGAACAATTTCAGGGGCGCAGATCAGGAGGCAGTCTCGAGCATCGGAAGCATAAGGACCTTCATAAACAACACGCGAATCAGGAACAATCAGGCCGTCAGTCTCTCACGCAGAGCCTCGGAAGTGCAGTCACCTCTGGTTATTGCAGGCGATTTCAACTGCATCCCCTATGCTACAGCATACAGGAAAATCACACGGGCAGGGCTCAAGGACTGTTTTATGGTTCAAGGACACGGGAAAGGATCCACATACCGTAATCTCAAGGACCTTTTCAGAATAGACTTCATTTTCTATAACCGGCATCTTGAATGTACGGACTGCCGCATTGTTGATGAAGGCATAAGCGACCACAAGATGGTGGTTTCCACATTCATTAATGCAGATGCACAGTCAGAAGAACAATGAGCACTCCCACAGTAAGCGTTATCATCCCGGTCTTCAACACCGCTGATTACCTGGCCCAGGCAATAGAATCTGTCCTGAACCAGACATTGCAGGACCTCGAAATCATTGCCGTGGATGACGGTTCAACTGACGGCAGTCCCGAAGTCCTGAAAAGTTTCGGAGACAAAATCAGGATTATAACACAGCCCAACTCCGGTCAGGGAGCAGCGAGGAACAGGGCTTTTGCACAAGCGAGGGGAGAATTTGTCTATTTTATGGACAGCGACGACATTATTCTCCCTCAGACTCTTGAAACCTGCGTTGAAATATGCAGGAAAGACAATCTGGACTTTGTGTTTTTTGACGGAGCCTCTTTCGGAGAAGACCTGGACCTTAATGCAAACCCCTGGTTCGACTACCATCGAAGTGCTGCCTACACCCAGGTCCAGCACGGAAACGGGATTATGGCAGATATGCTCGAAAGGGGGATTTACCGTTGCTCGGTGTGCCTGTGCCTGTTCCGCAGCGATTTCTTACGCACTCACGACATACGGTTTCCTGAAGGAATTCTACACGAAGACGAGGCCTTTGCAGCCAAGGCATTCATCAGAGCCTCTCGTACCCGGGGCATACCGGAAGAGTTTTTCCTACGCAGAATCAGGAAACAGTCAGTTATGACAACGAACTTTTCCGAAAGCAATGTCAAGGGATATCTTGAAACTCTAAGGCTTGTAACGCCACTTGGGAGAGATATGTGCGAGAGAATCGCAATAGATGCGCTGACCAGGACAATCACCACATCGCTTTGCTATAACTCCAGAAAACTTCCGCTGCGAATCAGGCTGCACATAGCCAGGGAAATTTACACAAAATACCCCTATGCCTTCAATTGGGGACAGGTTGCCAAGCTTATTCTCGGGAAACCGTTCTGATAACCTTTCCCATCTGTTCTGTCCAGCTCAGGTGCTGCACCGACCCTCTAATCTGCTCAGGGGACATATCCAGGGCTGACAGAAATTCGGAGAGAGCCTTTACATCTATCGGAGATTCGTCCGCAGGAACCTTGAACACATAAGGGGCATTGTCGAAATCCTCATCCTCTTCCGAATAGAAGAAAGCCAGCCCCCGGGCTGCATATTCCCGGTTCTTGAGCGTCTTGATGCTTGAAATACCGCTGCGGTGCCTTCCGAGACTGCCCACTGCCAGGTTCGCCCATTCAAATTCACGGTCAAGTGCATCGCCATATAAAGGGCCGAGTATTCTCACTCTGTCCTGAATTCCAAAATCCACTGCCATTTTGCGGTAACTGTCTATTATCTCCTGCACTCCGTCTCCAACTATGTGAAGTTCGCATTCCGGAAAATCTGCCATTCCTCTTATCAGCCTGTCCAGACCGTGCCAGAGGTGTATATTAGCTACTGAAAGCAGCTTGAGGAATCCTTTTCGGGCATCACGTTGCTCAACGGCACTTAAAGGTACTTTTGCGAAATCCACTCCATTGCTAATGCGGACCACAGGGCAGCCGAAGAGCACATCAGGCCCGCTGTAGAGCACAACATTGCCGCAGTATGAAAAGAAGCGCCTGCGGAAAAGCTTGTCGATGGCAAGCTGCAGGTTCATCATTAAACCTTGTCCCTTGAATTCCCCATCATAAGGCCAGGTGGGGATTTCCACAGCAGTCCTTATCCCCTTGCGGTGCAGCTGTTTCATCAGTCTGACAGTAAAAGGGTCTGCATTGATGTCATATCTGATATAAACGAGGTCAAAATCCCCTTCCACTGCAGCCCGGACTATGTCCGAATAGTCCAAACGCTTTCTCAACTTAGCCCATAATCCTCTTCCGAAACTGCATATAGTCTTGTCGTCCACTACCCTTCGCTTGATTCCATCCTCATCCACGACCAGACGGCAAAAGGCGACATCGGCTCCATTCTGTCTAAAGCCCTCAATCTGGGCAAGTATTTTCTTGCTTATGCCGCTGTGGGCCGCAAGAGAGTGGAAGACCAGAAACATCACCTTCATACTCTTTCCCATCTTTTCGTCTGAACATTGTACAATTTGATGACTCTTGCCGGATTGCCCACAGCTACGCAGGCATCAGGAAGGTCCTTGGTAACTACGCTTCCAGCCCCTACCTGCACCCTGTCGCCTATGCTGACCCCGCCACAGATACAGGAATTGGCTCCGATGAGACATTCATTGCCTATTCTGATGGGCCTGATTGTGAGTCCCTGCTCGTTCCAATCCCTGTCCCCATCATCAAATGTATGGTTGAAACCGGCAATGTGCACGTGAGGTCCAAGAGAGGTGCGGTCTCCGATTTCCACAGGTCCCACCACCACGCTGCCTATGCCTATGCGCGACTTCTCTCCGATAATCACGTCCCCGGCACCATTGTTCACAACAGCATAATCCTCGACTATAGCTCCCCTGCCGAGAGAAAATTTCCTCCAGGGGAACACGTCCAGACGAGCTTTCATACAGACCTTGCTTCCTGCGCCTCGGCTGTGGACAAAAGGATTGACGAAAAGCCGTGTCCACAGGCGAGGACGGGGATGTTTCATAGATGAGAGACACCAGACTATGAATTTCTTGAGTCTGGGATGAGTGTATTTCAGATTCTTGAGGTCCGACATAGTTTTTGATTTTGAGTAATGCGCAGATTATTTGAATGATTCATAGATTGAGAGCATAAGGGTGGCCGATTTTTCCCAGGAGAATTCCTTGACCCTTTCCAGGCCATATTCCACTGCAGCTGCCCTGAAAGACTCGTCCTCCTCCAGTTTCAGCAGTTTCAGGGCAATTGATTCAGGCTCATAGGGGTCTGCATAGACCGCACCGGGTCCAGCCACTTCCGGAAGGGCAGATTTGTCGGAAACCACAACGGGGGTACCGCATCCCATAGCTTCCAGCTGCGGTATGCCGAAACTCTCGCGAAAAGATGTGTACAGGAATGCCGATGCTCCGCCATAGAGGGCAGGCAATTCTGAATGGGGCACATATCCCGTGCAGATAATCCGGTCATTCAGATCCTGTCTGCCGATTTCTGCAAGATATTCCTTCACGTGCTCCCGGCTCAGGTCTGCAATTTTGAGGGGCAGCTTTCGACGGGACTTGTCAACATAGAGGCCATAAGCCTGCAAGGTCCCCCGGGTATTCTTTTTCGGGGCCGTCGCTCCCAAAAAGAGAATATAATCCCTTGATGATGAAGATGCACGGATATTGAATTCTTCACCAAAACCATTGTGCACCACCTTCACCATTTCTGAAGGAAGGTTCAGTTTTTCCAGAATCCTCTCCTTCTCATAATGGGACACGGTCACCACCTTGCGGCAAATCCTCATCACTTTGGGCACCACGAAACGGCTGTAAATCCTGCCCATCTTCTGATAGAGGGACTTGCTGCTGCCGTTCTCCTTCTCCAGACAGATGACATCGTGCAAGGTCACAACCAAAGGCACGCCCGGAAACAGAGGAGCTGTGTTGCTCGTGCAATGCAGCACATCAGCCTTTACCCTCCGTACCGCAGCAGGCAGAAGGACCTGTTCCCAAAGCGGATAGAAACCGCTCCCAAGCACCACGATATGGAAATTCGGAGTCTGCTCCAGACAGACATCCTCACCTGGAGCCACAAAGACCCAATACTCATTTACGTGGTCAAGTTTCTGGAGGCAGCGGATGATTTCGAGGATCACGAAATCCATTCCGTGCTTATTGCGTCTGAATATTCTCTGTGCTTCAATTGCTATTCTCATGGTCCGTATGTATGAATTCGTCACTGGCAGTTTTTTTGCCGAAAATATTTCTAAGAGTTGCAAGTGCCATTGCGGGAACCTGATTAAGCACAGGAGCGAGGTCCTTGATTTTCACTCCGGCAGGAAGGCCGAGGCAAATGGCTGCAAAAAGCATAATGGTGGCAAGCAGGTACAACCACCAGATACTTGAAGTAAAAATGGACAGGATGGCGAGCAGAGGAAGTCCCGTGATGAGCAGAATTCTGGGAATGAAGAGCCACTGCAAAAGCTTGTCAGCATAACCGGCCTTAAACTTTGCAAACGGGAACTCGGCAATGGCATTGACTATCAACGCATATTGTGAATGGAGCCAGCGCCGTCTCTGCTTCTGCAGATTGGTGATGCTTCTGGTCTTTTCATCAAATATATGGATATGAGGGGCATATTCCACAAAGATTCCGTCCTTCAGCAACCTCAGTTCCATTTCCTTGTCCTCCCCTGCCGTTTCGAAATCTCTTGCACACCCACGAAACCAGTCGTAGGGGAAAGCCATACCGGAGCCTATAAGTGCTGAAGAGAGTCCAAGAGCACAATGCCCCGCCCTGAAAACAAGATTGTTCACCTGCTCGAAAATACCGTCTGCAACAGCCACCGGAGTGTCGGCGTTCTTTGCGCAGCGGTGTCCCTGCACTGCAATCCTCCTGCCGTCAAGAACTGCATTCATCTCGCAGAGAAAGTCCGGTTCCACAATATTGTCAGAATCCAGGATCACGACATAATCCCCGGCATCCCTACCCAGATAATCCATAGCTGCCGCGAGAGATGCCGCCTTGGTGCTGTTCGCAAACGCCACTTCGAGAACTTCCGCTCCGCTGTGGAGTATATTTTCCACACTGCTCTTCTGCATACCGTCCGAAATCACCATTACACGGAACTTGTCTGAAGGATATTTCTGATTCAGAGCGGCCTGTACCGTTGGCATAATGTAGGAATCACTCCTGTAGGCCGGGATGAGGACGCAAAAACGGCTTTGGCGGGAGGGGATATTCTTTGCTGCAGACAATGATTTTCCCGCCACTGCAAATACGAAATAGTACAGCGCCGGCACCACAAAAATCAGGCACAACAGAAAATGCAAAAGAAAATACATACAGAGAGTCATCATATTTTGTCCTCCATTTTCATTCTTATGAAATCCCTATTGGCGCGCAAAATCGCTGAGGCTGAGTCCAGTCTTCCTTGCATCAGATTGACTATCAAATGCTTAAAAGAAGCCACATAACGTGTAAACAGTATTGAAAGTACTCTCTGGAAGCCTTTGAGATTGCGCTGGGCGAAAATCAGCCTGCTGCGTGTCATATAATAGGTAAAGACAGGACCATGCCTGCGGGTTGTAAGACTGTCCTTGTGGTAGATGGTGCAGGATGGCTCGAAATAGATTTTCCATCCCTTGCGGGAGAACATCATCGCCCAGTCAAGTTCCTCATAATAAAGGAAATACATCTCCGGCATCGGCCCCACTTGCGTAATAGCTTCCCTTCTGATGAGCATTGCGGCCCCGTGTGGGAAGGCGGTGAAGCCTGCCCTGTCAAATGAACCGTCGTCCTTCTTCCCGTAGCCCAGCATCTCATTCTTCATACGGAAGCCCTTCATCGGGGTGTAACCCGCATATTGAATTATTGACTTGTCTGAGAAAAAACAGATTTTTGGACAGACCATTCCTGCATCCGGATGTTCTTCCAGGGCCTTGCACAGCAGGTCAATATGATCCTCAAGTATTTCTGTGTCGTTGTTTATGAAAAAGAGGTAATCCCCCACTGCGTACTCCAGAGCGAGGTTGTTGCCGCCTGCAAAGCCCAGATTTTCTGCGCTCCTTATGGTCTTGATGCAGGGGAACAGGAGCTTTAGTGCCGCAGCCTCATCATTGCGCGAACCATTGTCCACTATAATAATTTCATAAGAACAGGAATGTACATTTTCCTGTACCGACTTTATGAAATCGGAGGTCTGGGCAATCCCGTTGTAATTGACACTTATGAATGATACTCTCTTTTTCATTTTTCTGAAATTGTTTTTTCAAGTTGAGGAGCCAGGAATACCAGTGTCAGGGAAATATAGACAAGTATGCTATTGGGGAACTGAGTAAACACCTCGTTGTTGGTGGACATCACAAAGAGGCCCATAACCCCCGCAAGCAGCCCCGCACATATACCGGCAAGGTCTCTGTTTCCGATTTTGAAAAAAACGATATATGCCGCCCGGGCAAAGATGTACAACATTACGCATAAATATATGACCAGACCCACTATGCCCGTTTCCACCCATAGCTGCACTATCCAGGAATCAGTCGGATAGTAGGTCAGAGGCGAATAATCCCCGTTACGCTGCGCCCTGCCGGCGCTCATTCCCAAACCGTTACCAAACGGAAGTTCCTTCATATAGCCTCTGAGTGCTTCCTGATTCTGCTTCCTTACCTGGTAAGAAAGGTCTTCTTCCCTGTGAAAAATCGTACGGGCTCTCCTTATGGCAGTATTGCTCTGGCCTATGTCAGTGAACGCAAGAATACCTACTGCAATGGCGCATACCATGGCTATCGGCACCATCTTCTTGAAATCCTTGACAAGCACAAGGTAAGCCATAATTCCGGCCACTGGTACAGGCAAGGCACTTCGAGTCCCGGAAAGGAACATACCCACGCAGGCACAGGCAGCCACAGCGAAATAGTAGAGTTTGGTCTTGATGCTCTTCAAGTGCATTCCCACGATTGAAAAGACCACCACTGACATCCCCATAGAGCCGCCGAAATTCGCCGCATCCGAAAAGATTGAGAAATAGCGTATGCCGTAATATATTATGTGTGTGCGTTTTCCGTCCATCACATTCAGGAAGAACTTGTCCCCCGGAGTCCAGCCTATGTATTTCTGGTACATAAGTTTGGCAAAGGCCACCAGTACGAAGACCGACCAGATTGAAAGAATTGTCATCAACTGCTTGAAATCAGTCACGGACAATTCGACTATTATTGCAACCATAAAGAAGTACAAGGCCATACTTCGCACCGCCGAAAGCCAAACACCGATGCTCCTCATATTCGGATTGAGCAGTTCCACAATGCAGTAGATCAACCATATACCTATGGCGATGAACAAGTCCAAAGTAATGACATTCGTACTCCTTGTCCCGTTCATTGCAGAACAGGCTATGGCGGCAAGGTTGAAGCATATCATAGCATCCATCAGCAGTCCCATAGACATACCCACCAGATAGTGTTCGAGAACCGGTATGCAGAAATCTGCAATGAGAATGAACGACAGCGACAGGAGGCGGTTGTCAAAGGCCCGAACCATTGTAAACCCCAGAAGCGGAGCGACGCAGAGGACGGCGGCAAAAGGCAGCATTCCGGATGAAATGAAGAAAACCGTCCCTGCCACAAGTATGAGGGAGACGGCCCAGAATAGTGCATTTTTCCACTTGTCAGACATTGGCTATACTTTGGTCTCGGTGCCTAGATTCCAAAAGGCGAATCTCAGCTTGTGCGTCCATCTGAAAGGAGGGAGCATTCCGGTGAAAGAACCTACTGTGTCTATATCACTGTTGTTCAGTATGATGGCAATATTGTTATGCTTATTGAAACGCTTCAGTTCATTGATGGTAAGACTGGCCATTCCTGACCAATCCCTTTCAGCATCCACAACCAGGACATTGATTGCAGAGGTATTCAGCACCTTGGTCGGAAATGAAGCGTCCTTGAGCGGCGGGTACTCCACAATTATGACATTTGCCTCCGGCATTGATGCCATATTGTTTTCGTTCACACCGAAGTCATAGATGGAGTTGGCAAGCAGATAGTATTTGGAATTGCTTTCGAAGTCCTTTTCCCAGTCCACGATTACCGGCTTGGTCTCAATGCTCTCGAAATAGTCTTTAAAAGCCCTGCAGACTGTACTCTTGCCTTCACCCTTGTTTATGCTGAAAACGTTGATGATGTTCACAGTCTGGTCCCGGTCGAAGTAGTTTGTGATGGTGTTGCCCAGATTGCGCATCGCCTGGCTGGCGTAAATATCGGAATATTTTGACTTTTTCTTCAGCAGAGGATAGGCCCCGATAACCGGCAGATTCACGATATTTTTCGCAGAGGTGGAATCGTACGGCTTGCGGTTCATTTCCTCGGAGAGTATGACTAAACCGCAAAGGAGGATGAAGGTAAACAGGAATGCCACCAGTGAATAGAGTTTGTTTTTGGTCTTTTCCGGATAGAGGGCCACTGCAGGAGGAGTGAGGACCTTGAAAGTCGCAGATGTCAGCTGAAGATTCTTCTCCCGGAGTTTCGCCTCATTGAGAGAACGGAGATTTGAAAGATAGTTCTGCTCGGAAAAATTTATTTCCCTTTCCTGTCTCTTTATGGAAGACCCCACAGGAGAAAAACGTCTTACATCTTTCTCCATATCCTTTTTATTTGCCATAAGAATACTCAATTCTGCATCTGCCTTAGACTTGATGAGAATTGCGTTAATCCATTCCGTGACAAGCAAATCATTGGAGAGTCCCTCCTTGGTGTACTGTGACACACTTATTTCGTTGCCTATCGACCTGAGTTTTTCAGTCTCTTCTGCAAGCCTGGTCTTCACATCTACATTGGAGGTGGTGTCGGCGGACATCTGGGTGTAGAGTCCGTTTATGGTGTGCAACTGAGTCAGGAAGGATATGTTGTTGGTGTACAGGTCAGTGACATAGCCGAGTTTCTCTTCGAGTATGCGGATTTTCTGCTCAGATCCGTCCCTTTCCCTCATCACAAGTTCTATGAGACCATCCAGGTCCTTCTGCCTTTCGGCCACCATTTTTGTCTGTTCCTGATAGTTGATGATGCCGTTGTCCACATTGTATTTGGTCAGTTCGTCCTCCTTCCTCGTCAGGTCTGCCTGAATGGTCTTGAGTTCCCTCTGGAAATAATTGACGACATCGGTAGTCTGCTGGTAGCGTATTGAGAGATATTGTTTTACAAATTCACTTTCAAGTATTTTCAGAGTGTGATAGGCCACAAACTGGTCATCGCAGGTATAGGACAGGCGTATCATATCGGAACTGCCCACACGGCTGACCTCAATACCGGAAAGGGCTTTGAAGCTGTAGTGACGGTGGTTCCAGTGGAACATCTGCTTGAACCAGTTGTCCCTGCTCGCCTCATAAGCTTCAATAAAATTGCGGTAGGTCGACTCCTCGTCACAATGCACTGTCAATTCTACGATATCGTTAGAAAGCATATTACGCAACTCCGCAGCAGTATTCTCAGTCATATACTCCCTTTCGTCGGGACAGTCAAGATGTGAAATATTACGCGCCAGAAGACGCATAGATACATTGCTGAGCGTGGATTCGGCAGTTATGACGCTTATCAGATTGTCCACTGCATTGTTGACGCTCATCCAATCCCTGGTGGTGGACTCTGCCGCAAGAACATCATAGCCGGAGACTATACCGGTGTAGATGGTACTGCTGGACTTGTACATCTTGGGATTGCGGCTCATAAGGGCGAACACCACCAAGGCTGCCACCAGAGGCAGGCTCAAAAGCATCAACCACTTCTTTGAGAGTATCCTGATTATGAATTGAAGTGTCTTCATTATTGTTCAGTGAGAGGTCCGGGTGTAACTTCCGAAACAGGCTTGATGATTTTGGTACAGGAAAGTACTTCGAGGCAGAGCAGGGCCTGATTTATGTCACGTTTCAGCCTCTCATAGTCTTGAGTGGCGGCAGTCTCATACGACTTGCATCTGTAAAGAACCTCGGCAGTAATCTTGTTGTTTGCGAAATCCTTCTCGGCAAAATCATATTGTGCCTTTGCCACTACCAGCCTTTCCGCTGCACTCTGAAGGGAATTGATGCCGGAAATTATGTCACAGTAAAGACCAATAATCTGCTGTTTTATATTGTCCAACTCGGACTGCCTGCGATACTGGGTCTGACGGACCTTGGCCTTGGCCTGCCTGACCTTGTTGTGGGTGTTGAATATGTCCGAGAAAGGTATGCTCACCGTAAGTCCGACATTGAAGAAGAAATTCCTCTGCCTGGTGCTGCTCTCCATCCAGATGGGATAACTGGCCTCATTGCGGAGGATGCCGACGATGTCAGTATTGCCGTAACTTGCAGAAGTGACAAACCTCAACCATTCGAGCGGCTTCATCTGCTCGTTCCTCACCGCACAGGTGTAGTAATTCACCTCCTCCTCATAGTACTTCACAGCATTGGACATACTGAAGGCATTGTAATACAATGTGTCCAGAGGAGGGATTTCCATATTCATATAGTCCTCCACCGTCATCGCATTGAGTATCATTAGAGTGCTGTCAACACGTATCTGTTTAGTCGGCAACCCCTGAGCACCTGCGACTGTACTCAGGATGAGAGCCAATGCGGCTGCCAATATGCGGCGGCTATTCATTATTTCCTGTAATAATTTTCTTGAAAGATGCCAAAATAAGTTTAAAGTCAAAACTCAAGGATTCCTTTTCTGCATACAGATTGTCCAGTCTGATGCGCTCAGAAGGTGGCATATCGTCCTTGCGGTCATCCGTCTGCCAGAGTCCGGTCAGACCGGCCGAAGCCTTAAACCTGAGTCCGTCAGTATTGTTTGTCAGAAGTTCCGCCTCCTCAATTGAAAGGGGTCTGTTCCCTACCAGAGCCATATCTCCCTTGAGAATATTGAACAACTGAGGCAGTTCATCCAGACTTGACTTCCTGAGGAAACGGCCAAGTTTAGTAATTCTCGGGTCGTTCTCAATCTTTATGAAACAGCCCTCAAAGCATTTGTGCCGTTCCGAAAGATAGATATCCTCACGCACCTTGTAGTTGTCAGCATACAGATAAGCATCACTGCTGAAGGTCCTCGTTATCTCTATTTCATCCCCTTCCACCCTGATATAAGAATTCATAGACTGGAGGTCTGTAAGCTTCTTGTCGGCCCCCTTGTGCATAGTCCTGAACTTGTAAATACGGAACTTTTTCCAGTTCTTCCCCACCCTTATCGATGAATATATGGGCGACTCACCTCCCTGAATCATCAGTACAAGCGAGACAGCTATCATCAAAGGAGATAGAAGCACTATAGCCACAATCGCAAACAGGATGTTCAAAAAACGTTTCATCTGGCATTTCTTTCCATTATCTTGCCCAGCCTCACTGCCAGTTCGTCAGGATTGAAAGGTTTTGTAAGGACATCATCGGCTCCTTTCTTCAGCAATTCTATCCGGACTGATGAATACTGCAGGCTTGTAAGTGCCAGCAAAGGCAACCCGAACCTGTGTTTGATTTCCGCTATCATATCCACCCTGCGTGGCTGATCTCCCGGGCAGATATCCAGTCCCACCACAGCAGCATCGACATTGTCTATAACCCCGTAAAGTTCGTTCTCGGTATTGACACAAACACAGTCATATCCCTCAGAACTTAAGGATTCTCTTATCACATCAACGAGAAACTGCTTGTTTTCAGCAATCAATACCTTCTTTTTCAGTCTCGTCATTTAATCCCCCCCCTAGAATTTGCTGTATCTGCTGCGCCACACAAGAATATAGTCTTTTAGCATTGATAGGTTTAGTCAAATAGTCGTTTGCACCCATTGAGAGTGCCCTGTGGACTTCTTCAGACTCGCTTACTGCCGAAACAAGCACCACTCTTACGTGATCCAGGCTCTTGTCTTCGCGAACAGAAGAGAGGAATGCGAAACCGTCCACTCCAGGCATCATAATATCCAGCAGGATAATATCCGGATTGACAGTCTTCACGCTGTCCAAGGCCAATTGACTGTTGTTGTATTGAAGTAAAGTCTTGAAACCAGCAGGTTCAAGCAGTTTTCCAAGAAGTTTTGTATTGATTGGAATGTCATCCACAATCATCAATGACAAGTTGCTGCAATCAATATTGTTCAGAGGTCCTATGTCCATCATCAATTAAGTTAGGTGTGAGAACGGCAAAGTTAATACAGTTTAGGCAAAAGGACAAATTTTTCCTTTGATTTTCCGTAGTTTACTTAAAATTTTGATATTAAATCATTTATTTCTAACTTTGCGCAGCTATTCTTTGCGTATGAATTACGGTCTCCATTTGCAGACTTTAAGTTGGATTGCAGCAAACCTGACCCGCCTTGTCAAAGACAAAAAAATACGCCATATCAGGAAAACTCATCACTCTGCTCTGCTGCGTGATGTTTTTTTGTGCGTGCAGGTCTGAAGCGGAAAAAATTGAGGCCAATGTCCTGCTTTACTGGCCCACGGATGAAAGCGACCCCTCATACAGGAAATGGACAAGTCTGGCAAGGGAGGAACTTGCAAGACAGGGCATCATCGGGGATGTTCAGGTGCATTTCGCCCACATTACCGAAAGATATGAATCCCTTGAGCGGCATATGCTCAACGAACTCATACTCAAGCTACGGGCTGAGGGTCGTATGCCAGACCTCATACTCTCCTATGGCAATGCAAACCGCTGGTTGCTGATTACTGACACCAATCCGGTCACAGCATCAATCCCCGTGATTTGTTTCGGCATAAGGAGTGAGGAATTCCTGCCCTATCAGTATGAATTATTGAAAATAAATTACGAAGGCGGAAGATGGAACGATATGGTAAACATAATGGACAGAGTGAATCTGGAACCTAACCTCGTGTTCTCCAATGAGTTATCTTCCCGGATAATTGAAAAAATCCGCAACGAAGACTTCCTGCCCGTATGTCCCAACCGCCATATCACCCTTCTCGATGTGCCCAACCTCTGGAATGACAAGATATTGTTCAACCTGCTCAATGAACAGATGGATAGTCTCGACAAGACAAAGTTCTACAACAATCTGCTTCCGAGAGTCAATGAAGACGGAGTTCGTGCCATAGCCAGAGACGAGCACAGAATTGTCTTCTCCTGCCGCAGTGTGTTGGATCCTTCGTGGAACTGCAAGAATATCTATCAGATGCCCACCACCTGGGCTTTCCATCTGCAAAGATCTTCCAATTTTTTCATCCAGACAAAACACGACAACAAGACGCGAGGACTTGTGGAAGGGCCGAGTTTCCTACCCTATTTCACTATGGTCGCAGAAGATTATCTCGTGAACGACAAGTGTATAGGAGGCTATTTCCCGACAGCCGAAAGCCAGATCAGGGATGCTGTGAGCGCGGGAGTGAGACTGCTCAAAGGGGAAAAGGCTGAGGAACTGCGCGGTCTCCAGCACACGCCTACCTATAATCTGAATTGGGATGTTCTGCGGGACAAAGGGGTGGACGTAAACAGTATGCCCTCAAACATCAACATAGCCAATGCCGGGCTCAAAGACAGGAACCCCGTATTGTACAGGACATATTTGATGACCAGTATCCTGCTGTTTGTCGCAGCTCTGGTGGGGAGCATAATTATCATAAGCTACTATTCCCGGAAGGCCCGCAGGAATGAACGCCGTCTGAGGGACTATGCAAATGAGACCATATGCAACAACAAGTTGCTGAACGAACTGATGAGCAAGGCTGATTTCCGTACCTGGAAACTTGACAACAAAAACATTGAAAGTCTGGAACGCATAGAGGCTTCGGACTTCTTCAAAGAAAGAATAATCAATTTCTTCAGAATTGAAGAACCCGGAAATTATACCTTCCAGGCTTACATTTCCATTGACGGCAAGCCGTACCACTGGTATGAACTGCGTATGAACGTGGGAAAGTCTCCGGAAGATGACGGAGTCCTTAGAAGCGGGGTAATGGTAAACATTGACAACCAGAAGCATTTGGAAGCTATAGAGGCCGAAACCAACCGCATCATTACGGCTGCACGCACAAGGGAGGGCTTCATCGCCTCGATGAACCATGCGATTCGCACTCCGCTGAACTCGGTCGTGGGATATGCACAGCTTCTGGCAATGCCCGGAATGCCTATGGAGGAAATGGAACTTGAAGAATATTCATCAGCCATACACTGCAATTCCACCCAGCTCCAGCACACCATAAGGAACATACTGACTGCAGCACGCATAAGCAGAAATCCGGCAAACCCGTATTACGAAGACATCGACCTGTGCGGACTGGTGAGGGAGATAATTGTGGAAAAGAGGCCTGAAAGGGAAATAATTACAGATTTCTGCAAGGATGCGGTGATTGTCAAGGCTGACAGGATTATGCTGGCCAATATTCTAGACAATCTTTTGTTCAACGCCATAATGTTCTCCAAACCGGAGACGGAAATAAGAGTGAGCGTAAATATCACTGAAGACGGTAAAACAGAAATCAGAGTTTCAGACAAGGGTATAGGTATAGCCACTGAAAATCAAGAGCTTATCTTCGAACGCTTCTTCAAGGTGGACAGTTTCACCCCGGGCTGCGGACTTGGACTGTATATCTGCAAGGCTTATGTGGAACAAATGGGCGGACAGATTTCGCTGGAAAGCAAACTGGGAGAGGGCTCAACATTCAAAATATTGTTTGGACAATGAAACGGGGGAATATCATAACTGCACTTCTCACGGTGCTTGCGGCTTTGCTGCTTGTTTCCTGCGACGGAGCGGCAGAGAAGAAGGAAATTGCCGTACTCTGCCCTTTCAGCCGACACACCCAGATATGGGACAGTTTCATTAAGTCGGCAAAAGAGGAATATGCCGACACCTCCCGCTACAATCTGCATTTTTTCTATGTCTCGGACTATATCGGAAAATATTGGGAGAAAAAGGAATACGAACACGATGTAAGGAATATGCTCCGTCGTGCACTCAACAACGTAAAGATCGAGGTGGGGACACCTGACCTTATAATAGTGTATGGTGACGATGTTGCTGGCGCGGTGGCGCAGGTGGACGACCCTCTGCTGAAAGACACGCCAATACTCTGTGCAGGCCAGGTGCATCCGACCTGGAAAAACAGGCTGCCAGCAATGTCCAATGTGGTGGTGATGGAGGCAGAGCCGGCAGTAAAAGAGAATCTGGATTTCATCAAAGATTTAGGCTTTCCCAACTATGTAGTCACCGTTATGGACAGCACCTATATAGACGACCATATCCGCGAACACATATTGGCAGATATAGGAAACGACCCCGAGCATTACAGGCCCAACCTCCATCTGGAACAGGAAGACCGCATACACCTGAAGCAGTTCAGGGATTCTAGAATAACCCTCTTTCCAGTGAGCACAATGTGGCCGGAAAAGAATGACCGGCATCCCGGAGTTCCGGGTTCCTTTAAGCTGGAATGGATCTTCGTCACCCAGCAGCAGGAAACTTCATTCCTTCACATCAAAAGCGACGAATACGCCAACACTGCGATGTCCTACAACATAGGGCCGTATTTCACTATGGTTCCGGACCATTTCGACCTGCCTCTGATAAATGCCCTGAACTCCTGTATGGGAGGTTATTTCACTCCCTTCCCTTCAATGTGGGAACAGCTTCACCCCATTATTGACAAACTTCTGAACGGCACTGCGCCGAAGCAGATTCCCTGGGGCAAACTGAAGAAAGACTATTGGCTGGACTGGAGGCTTGTGAAAAGCCTGCACCCGTATGCCGACGAATTTCCCAAAGGTGTAAAGTTTGTAAATCTACCCCTCCTGGAAAGGTCCAGGGATATAAACATTCTACTTGATGTCCTGATTGCTCTGCTTGCTGCAGGTTTCGTGGCTTTGGCGGTCATTACTCCGAGCTTTATGGCCATAAGACAGAAGAAACAGCGTAAACAACTGTTCGAAAAGGCGATGGAGGCGGAACAGTCGAATATTCAGGTGGAGTATATCCTGTCCGAACTCAATTCCTATACCTGGCGTATGTTTAAAGACAGGATTGTCCGTTTTTCTCCTTCATTCTACAAAGATTTCGGATTACCCGAGGAGGATATATCCATTGACAAAATTCTGGAATACGTTCTCGAGCCTAAAAGAGACACCTTCAGACAGATGATGCTAAGTGACTTTTTCGAGGGGGAAAAAGATATTGAGTTACTGCTGCGTATGCCTTCGGACGGACAGGTAAGGGCCGTCTCCGTTCACATCATAAGCGTAGCCGGAACAGAGGACAAGGGCGGAGTGAAAGCCGGATTCTTCTATTTCAACGATGAGGCCTACAAACGTAACGAAGAATTGAAGCAGGCTTACCGCAGGAGCGAAGAAGTGGCTGAAAAAGAGAGTTTCCTTGCATCTATGAACGATGAATTCCGCAAACCTGTCAATGAAATCGTATTCTATTCCAGCCTGCTTGCAGACCATTTCAACGACCTTTCGGATGAAAGAAAGACAGATTGCGAGGACAAGGTAAAGAGAGCCAACGACAGCCTTCTGACACTTCTCGATTCCGTGATGGGAGACACGCTCCAGACAAGGGATTTCGAAAAAATCATCATTTCGAATGTGCGTGTGGGAGAAATAATGGAGGAAATATATATCAACAGTTCCGTTCATTCAGGCGGAGAGTCCAGGATTGTCTTCTGTCCCGGTCCGGGAACGTGCGAAATCGAATCTAACCGTCCTGTTATTTACCAAGTTATGAACTCGCTCATATCGGATGCGCTGAAGAAGTGCAATGGCAGAATCACAATCGGATGGACAGAAAATTCAGCTGGGGAGACAATCATCTTCATAGACAATGCAAATACGGATACGAATCAATACGCAAAGATGATTGCATCCGTGGGCGGAAGAATAGATATGAACTATTTTCCTGGTATGCCTGCGAGGGTAGAAATCCGTTTTACCCCCCTCAGAAACAAAAATATCTGATAGAAACTATTGAATTAAATTTTTAAAACAAAAATGATCCTGTGAAAAAATTTGTTTTGATTATGGCAATGCTGTGTCCGATTATATCGGTGGCCCAGAATTCCGTTACGGATACATTGAGCATTAAAGAAACCGTGTTTGTGGGATTCACAAATCAGAAATCTGTAAACCTGACTGGGGCAGTCATTCAGGTAGATATGAACGAGGTTCTTGGTGACCGTCCGATCACCAGCATCGGGGCGGCCCTTCAGGGAGCCGTTCCTGGACTGAGCATTTCCGGAAAATCCACACCGGGACAGTTCAAGAGCGTCAATATCAGGGGACAGCTGAGCATCAACGGCGGTTCTCCCCTTGTGCTCATAGACAATGTTGAGACAGACCTGAATATGCTGAATCCTGAAGATATCGAAAGCATATCGGTCCTGAAAGATGCCGCTTCGGCAGCCATCTATGGTGCAAGGGCGGCAGGAGGTGTAATACTCATCACCACGAAACGTCCCAAGGGCAAGGAAAAGTTCAAACTGGACTACAGTTTCAAACTCGGTTTCAACCAGTGTCTGTCATCCCCGAAGCAGGCAAGCCTGAGCCAGTACATCGATGCCTACGAAGAAGCCGGCTTCAGCAGCCAGTATTGGGCCGGTGGAGGATAGGTCAGCCGATGGAAGGAACTGCTTGGTCTGTACAGTAAAGGTGGTCTTGCAGGAGTTTACGACAACGGAATCTTCAAGGATGAAGACGGAGCAGTCTATTTCCTCAAAGAGAGGGATGTTTTGGGAAGCGCACTTGAGATTGGTGTGCTGAACAGCCATAACATTGCTGTTTCAGGAGGCACTGACCGTGTCAGATACAGGCTCTCCGGAAACTACAGCTACGAAAACGGTCCGATGGTTAGCACGAAAGATTCCTACAAACGCTACTCTCTCAACTCCTTCATTTCTGCAGATATCACCGGATGGTTCACCCAGGAAGCCTCCCTGATTTACACCCACGAGGACCGTAGCGACATCCAGACTACCTTCCGAGACCCTTATTCCACCAAACTGATCAACTGGTATCCCGAAGGCTATATGCCGGGGGAAATCATCGGAAGAGAAGAAGATGTACTCATAGACTCTCCACTCAATGCCTGTTTGTACTCTCCTGCCGCCACTTCCTGGACCAGCACCCCGAGAATATCTCTCAAGTCCATACTGAAGCCGCTTAAAGGGTGGTCTATCATTGCGGAATACACCTACCAGCAAAAGAATTTTGCCTACAAGGAGTACAGCGGACAGCAGGAGATTGCGGATGCCCAGTTGTCAACACGCATAATTCCTGCTGCAGAACAGGACAAATACACCCACAATACCCGCAACAATGCGTACAATGCCCTCAACATCTACAGCAATTACAATCTGAGTATCAACGGACATAACTTGAATGTTACCCTCGGTTACAATCAGGAGAGCAACAAAGACAACTGGATTCTCAATTCAGTGCTCAACCAAGCAGTAATCACGGTGCCGTCCCTACAGGGAGGCAGGGGTATCAGAACCAGCGAGGAAACACTGACGGAATACAGCACTATGGGCTTTTTCGGGCGCATAGCATATAACTGGAAAGGTCGTTACCTGATTGAGATGAACGCCAGATACGACGGTTCAAGCAAATTCCCGAAGGTAAACCGCTTCGGTTTCTTCCCTTCAGTTTCCGGGGCGTGGAGAATCAGCGAAGAGCCGTTTATGGAATCGGTGAGAAACTATATCAACAACCTCAAGATACGTGCATCCTACGGCTCCATAGGCAATCAGAACATATCGGCCTACGGATTCATCGCCGGGATGGAAGTTGACCAGAGCAGTGTGTGGCTCGAAAAAGGCAAGCCGGTGACAAGCATAGGCACTCCCGGACTTGTGCGGGCGAACTACACTTGGGAAACGGTCAAGACCTTTGACATAGGACTGGACTTGAAGGCGCTCAATAACAGGCTGTCCTTTGTTTTCGACTGGTACAGACGCAGCACAGTGGGTATGTTGAGCAACGGAGTGGAACTTCCGAGCACGGTAGGCACTACCGCTCCTCTTCAGAATGTGGCTGATATGCGGACTGACGGATGGGAATTGTCCATAAGATGGCAGGACGTAATCGGGGATTTCAGTTACCACGCAGGATTCAATATCTACGACCACAGGTCCACAATCACAAAGTTCAACAATTATGGGTACTGAAGGAAGGTATACCTTCTCTTGACGGCTACACCCCGAAACCCGGAGATCTCAAATTCAAGGACCTGGATAACAACGGCACCATCAATGCGGGAGCAAACTCGCTCAATGAACCCGGAGACCGCAAAATCATAGGCAACAGTACCCCGCGCTTTGAGTACGGAGCCGATTTCGGAATTGCCTGGAAGGGCATTGAATTCAGTTTAATACTCCAGGGGGTTGGAAAACGGGATTGCATATTGCCGATTCAGGCAGTCTTTCCTTTCGGGGCCAACACTAAAGACGACTATCCGTTTTCTGCAGTATATAGCAACCAGACAGACTATTGGAGGGCCAAGAGTTACGACCCGTCAAGCCCGGACTATATGGTAGCTGCCAACCCGGACGCAAAACTTCCGCGAATTTACGGACAGCTGGAAAACTGCGACTCGAATATGCGCACCAGCGACAGATACCTCAGCAGCGGAGCATATCTCAGGTTCAAGAATATGACAATGTCCTACTCCTTCCCGAAATCACTGCTTGAGCGCACCAAAGTCATAAACGGGTTGAGAGTCTATTTGAGCATTGAAAACCTGGGCACAATAACCTCCCTGCCATCGGGATATGACCCGGAGGCCCTCAAATGGCAATATCCTTTCTACCGCACCTATTCTTTCGGAGTGAACCTGACCTTCTAATCGACACAGCAATGAAAAAATTACATCTGACATATTACATCACAGCCCTTCTCCTGACAGTTTCCTGTTCGGATTATCTTGAGAAATACCCTTCGGGCACGGTAGTGGAAAGCAATGCCTTCACAAGCAACGACAATTTCAAGGCCTATATGTTCAAGTGTTACTCACTGTTCACTGACAGCCGCATAGCCACCAATTTCAGCGGCAACCAATACTGGCACAACGGACAGTATTACAGCGAACTCAACAGCGGGATAATGACCGACAGGGACCTTGCAGAAAACCGTTATGCAATGCAGAGCGTTCCGGTGAAGACCAGCAGCTCCAACTGGGACTTCAAACCCATCCGCATTGTCAATATAATGCTCAGCCATCTTGACGACGGTTATCTCTCCGAAGCGGAAATCCGACACTGGAGGTCGGTGGGATATTTCTTCCACTCCTGGTGGTATATGGAACTGGTATCAAAATATGGGGACATACCTTATATAACAACAGTACTGAACGATGAAAGCAGTGAGGCCTACGGCCCGAGGACCCCTCGCAAGGAAGTGGCAGACAGCATCATAGCCCGTCTGGAGTATGCTGCTGAAAACATAGGTGACTGCTCGAAACTCGGCTATGTTTCAGTAAATGCCGATTCCTGTCGCGCAGCCTTGAGCCGTTTCCTTCTGAGGGAGGCCACCTTTGCCAAATACCACGGTCTGAACGAGCCTTATGAGGAGTATCTGCGCAAATGCGTAAATGTATCTGAGGAACTTATGGCCTCCTACCCTACGCTGTACAAGGGTAATGGCAACGACAAATATCCTGCAGCCGGCTGGGACAATGAAGAGACCACGGAAAGCCTGAAAGGAGTGCCGGGAATAATCCTGTACAAGGAATATGTGGACGGAGTCTTGATGCACCGTTTCAGCGATTATGTGCACGTGGCGGCTCACACCACTGATGCTCCTCAGGCCACCATAGACCTCTATCTGATGAAGAACGGAAGGCCTATCGCCAACTCTGAATCAGGTTACAAGGGAGGTGAAGGCAAGGATTTGTGGGACGTGTTTGAAGACAGGGATCCGCGTCTCCCCATCTGCTTCCAGCCTCCTGTTCAGGCAAAAATTTCCACGTTCAATGCTCCGGACTATGTCACGACCTTCCCGCAGTGGACCTTCTGGAAAAGTGGAGAGGGGCTGAACAACAAGAGCAATTTCATAGTCACGAAAGAGGACTCTGTCAAATTCCGCAAATACATTGATTATTTCGGTCCAAATGTAAAATGCTATGACGGAGGTGGCGAGCAGTCTCTGGGGAGCAAAAGAGTTCCGGGGCATAACCACACCAACTCTATGCAGCATTCCGCCCCTAACATCACGAAATACAGCCAGACGGACAACTATATGCGCTGTCTGACAGGATATTACTTCTGGAAACACTACACCTCCTGGGAGAAGGGGCTGAACAAGATTTACCAAACCAGCGACAAGCCGATTTTCACTATAGCCGAGGTGATGCTCAACTATGCTGAAGCCAAATGCGAACTCGGTGAATTCGACCAGGCTGCGGCTGAAAAAAGTATCAATCTCATCAGGGAAAGAAGCGGAGTATCCCCTATGGATGTTTCCCTGATAGGGGACGACTGGGATCCGGACAGGGACAAGGGCAATGCTCCGTGGACTGCGGGATATGATGAGAAGACCAACTACGAGGTGGCTCCCCTGCTTTGGGAAATCCGCCGCGAAAGGATAATTGAGCTTATGGGCAGGGGCTTTTCCTTCTACGATGTATGCCGCTGGCACAAAGCACCTTACTTTGTCAACCGCCAGCCTTGCGGAGCCTGGATCAAGTCCACCGGCAACCCTTACGGTACGGGAGCCTACACTGGACAGTTCGTGGACTATAATGAAATCAAACTAAATGGACAGGCTAGTCCGAATAAGTCAGGCAGTGGCTGGATTTACACCTACCCGAGTCCTCTTGCAGCCGGGAAAGGGTGGCTGGACAAATATTACCTTGAACAGGTGCCACTAGACCAGATTGGACTGAATCCGTCACTTACACAGAACACGGGTTATGAGGAATAAATACTTCATTCTTGCCCTGACTGTATTACTTTCCTGCTCGTCAACACCGGAGCGGTATTACAATCACGTGGCTTTGGAAGAAACAGATACTTTGGAAGATATAATATGGAAGGCCGCCCACGTGGTACCTTCTGACAGGCAGTTCGAATGGCAGAGACTGGAACTTACAGCATTTGCACATTTCGGCCTCAACACTTTTTCGGGTATGCAATGGGGAAGCGGAAAGGAAGACCCGGCTCTGTTCAATCCCACGGATTTTGATGCAAGGCAATGGGTGGACGTACTCAAGAAGGCCGGCTTCAAGAGTCTGCTGCTTACCTGCAAGCATCACGACGGTTTCTGCCTCTGGCCTTCTGCCTACACCGACTACAGTGTGATTCAGTCGCCCTGGAAAGACGGACAAGGGGATGTCGTACGGGAAGTAGCTGACGCCTGTCACGAGGCCGGGCTGAAGTTCGGCATTTATCTCTCGCCTTGGGACAGGCACGAGCAGAGCTACGGCACAGCGGAATACAACGACTATTTTGTGTCCCAGCTCACTGAACTTCTGACTGGATATGGAACAGTGGATGAAGTGTGGTTTGACGGAGCCTGCGGGGAAGGTCCCAACGGAAAGAGACAGGAGTACGATTTCGACAGATGGTACAGAGTCGTACGTGCCCTGCAGCCTCAAGCGGTAATTGCAGTTATGGGGCCTGACGTGCGCTGGGTGGGCAACGAAAGAGGCAGGGCAAGGGAAACGGAATGGAGCGTGGTGCCCAACAACAATCTCGACCCTTCACTTATTGCTGCCGAATCCCAGCACGAACTCATTATGCCTCCCACGCGTATGACCAGAGAACCGGATCTGGGCAGCCGGGAGATCATCCGGAATGCCAAGACTCTTGTTTGGTACCCGGCTGAGAGTGATGTTTCCATACGTCCGGGATGGTTCTACAATGACAATGACGCCGGTCAGACTAAGACTCCGGAACAATTGATGGATATATATTTCAAGTCTGTCGGGCGCAATTCCAATCTTATGCTGAACATTCCTCCAAACAAGGAGGGCCGCTTCGGGGATGAGGAAGTGGAAAGTCTTCTTGGTTTTGCCCGCCTGCGGGAGAAAATATTTGAAACTAATCTGATTGACTTCTCAGAGGTTACTATCGATTGCCTGTCCCCTGCCCGGGCGAGGATGGTCTGTGATGGTAATTATGACACCGGAGTCTGTCTGGACAAAGGGCAGGTCATAGCCTGGAAATGGCAGGAAGCGGTGACTTTCAGCATTTTTCTTGCGCAGGAAGATATACGAAAAGGACAGAGAGTGGAGTCATTTTCACTTGAATACAAGACAGAAGAAGGGACCTGGGCCACAGCAGCAGAAGGCAGCACTATCGGCTACAAGAGGCTATTGCATTTCGAACCGGTCACCACAAATGAAGCACGAATGGTAATCCACTCCTCCCGTCTGGAGCCTTTCATTGCGGAAACCGGTTTATACTGACAAATTTATCGATAGATTTTATACAACGAAGAAAAAATGAGACTTGTAATACAAAGAGTAAAGGAAGCGTCTGTCACCATTGATGGCAAGACTGTATCCGCCATCGGGCAGGGGTTGTTTATCCTTATCGGGGTAGAGAATGGCGACACTGAGGCTGATATGGAATGGTTGGCGGCAAAAGCTGCCGGACTTCGCATTTTCAATGACGAAGATGGCGTGATGAACCGCAATGTGGTTGATGTTGACGGACAGTTACTTGCCGTATCCCAGTTCACCCTCACTGCTTCCACCAAGAAAGGGAACCGGCCGTCCTATATGCGGGCTGCAGGTCACGAGTTGGCGGTGCCCTTATATGAAAAATTCTGCGCCCGTCTCTCGGAGCTGACATCCAGACCGGTCCAGAAAGGAGTTTTCGGTGCAGATATGCAATGCGCTCTTGTCAATGACGGACCGGTCACAATAATAATCGATTCGCGAACAAAGGAATAGACTTGCGGATTACTAACGAGGGAGATTACTAAGTAATAGGAAAATAATAAGTTGAGATAAGAGGATTCGAACCTCTACAGACAGAACCAAAATCTGTAGTGCTACCATTACACCATATCTCAATTCCGGATGCAAATTTACAAAATATTTCGTAATTGCAAAAGCAATATATCTACTTGAAGCGTATATTGGTCACGTAAGACATCAGTCGTTCAGGTGTATGAGCGAGTTTACGGGAGCAATCTTCTCAAGACGGGCTCTTCCGTTCAAGTCGTCAATTTCCACAAGGAAAACGAACTGTTTCACTACAACCTTGTGCGGAATGCCGTCTTTCAAGACAGTCTTGCCGTTCAGGGAAAGTGCCAGTGCCTCCGCAGTGCCTCCCGTGGCCAATATGTCATCGAGAATGGCTATTTCGAAAACGTCACCTGTCAAATCACCGGCCGCGATGTCGCTGTCACGGTAGAAAATCTTGTCCGGACCGTATTCCTTCATAATTTCCACTCCGGTAAGGTCACCTTCGGCAAAAGGAAGCTTGCCTGATTTGCGCACTGGAATGATGTTGGTCACACAACCGTCGGTCAGCAGAAGCGGGGCACCGAACAGAAAGCCTCGGGCTTCCGGAAGGGCAATGCCCGAAGACTTGACCACATTATCCAACTCCTTGATTACCTGCGAGAATACTTCCTTTGAAGACATCAGGGGCATAATGTCTATGAAATTGATTCCTTCTTTCGGGAAATCCTTGTAGAACTTAAGTTTTTCAACCAGATTGATGCCTGAATTGCTCATAGCCACAAAAAATTGATTAATGATTCTCGAAAATTCAAAACAAGGCGCAAATATAAGCAAACTTGACTAAATTTGCAGGTCATTTTGCTGTAAAATTTCGAGAGAATGGAACTGGTAGATAAAGATGAAATGGAATTGGCCGAATTCTGCCTGAAGGAAGCAAGGAAACAAGGAGTGGAAGGGTTGCTTGTCACATTGAACAAGGGTATATCCGACACATGCATAATGCGGGACGGGATAATGGACAGCATACAACACCGTATGGACAGGAACCTCACTTTCAATCTGTATTCCCGGGGACATTATGGTTCATTCTCCACCAACCGTCTCAGCCGCGAAGAGCTCGTCCGTTTCATAGCCAAGGCTGCCAGGACTGTCGAACTTATGGAACCGGACAATTGCAGACAACTTCCTCCGGAGGAATGTATGGCCACTGATGCCACCCGGGGGTACGAAGCCGGTCTTTGGGACGGCAGCTATTATGAGACAACCGGAGATGAACGTCTGTCCGGACTCCGGGAAATGCATCAGGGCAAAGCTGCAGGAGACAACTGGGAACTGATTTCAGAAGAAAACGAATACAGCGACTATGCAGTTGCGACTTTGCTTCTGGATTCACGAGGCTATAAGATGATGCATTTCGAGAGCGGATTCAGTTGCAGTTCCAACCTTACAATCATATCTGATACAGGAGAACGCTTCTCTTCCTACTGGTGGGAAATATCTGCATTCAAAGACGGCATCAATCCACGCAGATGCGCAGAAGTGGCTCTGACCAAGGCGATAGAATCAATGGGACCCGAAAAAATCAAAGGCGGGACTATGACTATGGTCGTGGACGGGAACATTGCTTCCAGATTGCTCTCCCCCATTTCAGATGCACTCAGTTGTATGTCCATACAGCAGAATATGTCATTCCTTCGCGACAGCAAGGGCCGGCAGATTTTCTCGGAGGGCCTGAGCCTGAGTGACATGCCGCGCCAAAAAGGACGTTCAGGAGCAAAGTGGTTCGACCAGTCCGGAGCGGCTACCCTTGATTTGCCGCTGATAGAAAAGGGGGTGGTTGTCAACTATTTCACGAACACCTGGGCCTCAAACAAAACGGGAGAAATGCGCACCAATGCCGATATGTCCAGACCAGTGCTCAAGAAATGGGTATCCCCAACATTCGGGAAAGGAATTTCGGTTTGGCAATCAGAAGGGAAAAGCGTATCTTTGGCGGATATTCTGGATTATTGCGGGGACGGGATGTATGTTACCGATTTCAACGGGGGAAACTGCAACGGTGTGACCGGGGATTTTTCTTTCGGCGTGTCCGGATTCGTATTCCGGGACGGGAAACCCGGGAAACCGTTCAGGGAAATGCTCATAACGGGAAACATGATAGAGTTGTGGAACAGATTGGTTGCGGTCGGGGATGACGTTAGGGATTGCGGGGCCTGGAGATTGCCGACAATAGCCTTCCGGGATGTAGTTTTCAGAGGATAAAACCATAAACATACCATATAATATTATGAAAATAGAAAAGAATGCCGTAGTGGCTCTCACTTATGAATTGAATGTCGATGGACAAATAGCAGACAAATGCACAGCCGAAAGGCCTCTCAGTTTCATCCAGGGCCTCGGATATCTTCTTCCCAAATTTGAGGAAGCCATCGCAGGCCTGAGCGCCGGTGACAAATTCGCATTCACCCTCAGTCCTGCCGACGGTTACGGTGAAGTGGATCCTGAGAGAATCATAGACCTGCCGATTGCCGCTTTTACCGATCCCGAGGGTAAAATCCGTCACGACCTTCTCATTGAAGGCTCTGCCATTACGCTCGTGAACCAGTTCGGCCAGCCGGTTCCTGCCAAGATTTTGAAAGTTTCTTCAGACACGGTGAAGGTGGACGTAAACCATCCTATGGCCGGAAAGACCTTGAATTTCAGCGGCGAAATCGTGGAAGTCAGAGCTGCGACAGAAAAAGAACTCAAGGAAGGGCTCCACGGTGAACTTGCAGGCGGCTGCTCAGGCTGCGGAGGACATTGCGGAGAAGGCGAATGTGAAGGCTGCGGAAGCGAAGGCGGATGCGGGAGCTGCGGAGAATAAGTAAAATAAGTAATATGAAAATAATAAGTTGCGTCAGATTTGAATTGGATTTTCGAGGTCAGATTTTCACCCGAAGAAGGAGCATAGCCGTAGCTATGTGACTGATGAGGGAGGAAATATGGACCGAAAAGATTTTCAAAGATGATGCAGGTTATTTTTTGAG
>JALFCH010000158.1 GCA_022771245.1 Rikenellaceae bacterium
AATCCTCGCCCTCCTGTCCGTCTCCATTCTGGCCGCAAGCTGCCACCCATATCGCAGCTACACCGACACCGCCACTGTTAACGGCACCACTCTCTTCTATGCCGCCGAAGGTCGTGGCAAGCCAGTCATTCTCCTGCACGGCAACGGAGGTAGCCACAACGACCTCGAAACCACCACCCGCCAGCTTGCACAGGCCGGCTATATGGTTTACGCCCTCGACTCAAGAGGCCAGGGAGCCAACAAGCCCCTCGACGAATACCACTACCTGGATATGGCCACGGATGTAAAGGAATTCATAGACCTGAAAGACTACAAAAATCCCCCGAAATTCAGCAAAGATTCCGGGGGATTTTTTATATGGCGGGCTGCTTTTTGCGGATTACTTAGTACCGAAAATACGGTCACCTGCATCTCCGAGGCCCGGAACGATGTAGGCATTTTCGTTTAGATGGTCGTCCACAGCAGCTACATAAATGTCCACATCTGGATGCATCTCCTGCACTTTCTTGATGCCTTCCGGAGCTGCAACGAGGCACATAAGTCTGATGTTTGTACATCCCCTCTTCTTGAGCATAGTCAGCGCATCCACTGAACTTCCTCCTGTTGCCAACATCGGATCGGTCACAATCACCAGCCTCTGCTGAATGTCTTCAGGCAACTTGCAATAATATTCCACAGGCTCGTGGGTCTCCTCATTGCGGTAGAGTCCGATATGTCCCACCTTGGCCACCGGAATGAGCGTCAGCATCCCGTCCAGCATACCCATACCGGCACGAAGTATCGGCACAATAGCCAGTTTGCGGCCAGAAACCTTCGGGGAACTCATCTTGCATATCGGAGTTTCTATTTCCTTGTAGGTCAGCGGCAAATCCCTCGTGATTTCATACCCCATAAACAGGGAAATCTCAGTAAGCAGTTGTCTGAAATCCTTGGATCCGGTGTTCTTGTCCCTCATAATGGTCAGCTTGTGCTGAATCATTGGGTGGTCGATGATGTGTACAGTGCTCATATTTTTAGTCATTAGAATTCTCAAAAGCGGTGCAAAATTATGCAAAAATTTCCTATTTTTGCGCCTTCAAATCCAATAATATCGTATATGGTCAAGGTATTCTGCAAAAACACCGGGACTTTCAAGGAATTTCAGGAAGGTACCACTCTGCTCGATGCTCTCAAAGAATTCGACCTCGGAGAGACTGACTCTCAATCCAATCCTGTCCTCGCGGCTATCGTCAACAATGTAGTTCAGGGACTCCGTTTCAAACTCTACAACAACAAAGACGTAGAATTCGTCAATTACCGCAGCTACAGCGGACGTGGAGTTTACACCCGTTCCCTCTGCTTCATTTTCACCAGGGCAGCCAACGATGTTTTCCCGGGCAGCAGAATCTTCCTTCGCCGGCCCATTTCCAAGGGCTATTTCTGTGCGGTCGTAAAACCTGACGGCAGCGATGTCTCACAGGAGGGGCTCGAACGCATCAAGGCCCGGATGAATGAACTCATAGCCGCTGACCTGCCTTTGTACAGGTTTGAAGTACAGGCTTCCGAGGCCATCAAGACCTTCAGCAGAGCCGGCAGGACCGATGTTGTGAGACTTATCGAAACCACACAACCCGTCTATGTGAATTATTACAAGATGGGCAATACCTGCGACTATTATTACAATACCCTCGTCCCGTCCACATCCTACATAAAGCTTTGGGATTTAAGGAAATACCGCAACGGTCTCCTGCTTATGGTTCCTGACAGACACCATCCCGACCAGCTCGCTCCCTTCTTCGAGCAACCCAAGACTTTCGATGTGTTCGCAGAAAACATACGCTGGAACGCCATTATGAAGCTGGACAATGTGGGAGATGTGAATGTGGCCTGCCAGAAGGGGCGTGCAAGCGAACTGATTCAGGTGGCAGAGGCCTTGCAGGAGAAGAAGATAGTGCAGATTGCAGAGGAAATTGACCGCCGTTTCCATTCCGATTCCAAGGTGCGTCTGGTGCTCATAACCGGCCCGACCAGCAGCGGCAAAACCACCTTCTGCAAGAGGCTCAGTGTCCAGCTCAAGTGCTGCGGACTGCATCCTATATCCTTCTCCACGGACGACTATTTCGTAAACCGTCTTGACACTCCGAAACTTCCGGACGGCAACTACGACTTCGACAATTTCGACACGGTGGACCACGTTGCCCTGCAGAAAGACATACTCAAACTTCTTGATGGTGAGACAGTTCAGGTGCCGGAATACAATTTCGTTACCGGAATCCGTGAATACAACGGCAAGACTCTCAAACTGGAAGAGGACACTGTCCTGCTGGTCGAGGGTATCCACGCCCTCAATCCGAGGCTCACGGACCAGGTGCCGGCCTCAGTCAAGTTCAGCATCTTCATCAACACCATCACCTCCATCTCCCTGGATGACCACAACTGCATCCCTACCAGCGACAACCGTCTGCTCCGCCGCATTGTGCGCGACTACAACAAGGGAGCCTTCGGCCCGAGGGAGACCATCAGCAACTGGCCGAATGTCAGGCGTGCTGAGGTGAAGTGGATATATCCTTTCCAGGAATATGCCGACGTGCTGTTCAATTCAGCATATCTTGTGGAGTTCGCAGTGCTCAGACCGCACGCAGAACAAATACTCCGGACCATTCCGAAGAACTGCCCGGAGTATTGCGAGGCTCACCGCCTGCTCGGTTTCCTTGAATATTTCAATCCCGTATCGGACAAGGACGTGCCTGCCACATCTCTGTTGAGAGGATTTATCGGAGGCAGTTCCTTCTAGTCTTTCAACCATTTGTCCAGCCAGGAGAAATAGCTCCTGTGCCAGTAGAGGGCGTTCTGAGGTTTCAGAATCCAGTGGTTTTCCTCCGGGAACACCAGCAACTCCGAAGGAACGCCCATCATCTGTGCGCAGTTGAAGGCTGCCATACCCTGGTCATAAGGTACGCGGAAGTCAGTTCCTCCGTGGATGACCAGCAAAGGAGTATGCCATTTGTGGATGAGCTTGTGTGGGGAGTTTGCATAGTGGCGGCGTGCGGTGGCGTTGTCGTCCCAAGGTGCTCCTCCGTTGTCCCATTGAGGGAACCACATTTCCTCCGTAGTCATATACATATGTTCCTGATTGAAAATGCCGGCGTGCGCAATGAAAGCGTCATAGACATTTCCGTGTATGCCGCAGAGGTAGTAAACTGAATAGCCTCCGTAACTTGCGCCGCAGGCTCCCATTTTGCCTACGTATGGTTCATCCTTAAGTTCCTTTGCTGCAACGAGATAGTCCTGCATATTGAGCCCGCAGTAGTCTCCCGAAATCTGTTCACACCATTCCTGTCCGAAGGCTGTGGTGCCCCTCCTGTTAGGAAGCACGACCACATAGCCCTGGGAGCACATCAGCCTGTAGTTCCATCTGTAGGACCAGCTCTGGCTTATGGTGCCCTGCGGACCTCCGAGACAGATTTCTATTGCGGGGTAAACTTTGTTCTCGTCAAAATCCGGCGGCAGCATCACCCAGGTCAGCATATCTTTGCCGTCCACAGTCTTTATCATTCTCTTTTCGCAACGATGCTCCTTCAGACGGCTCAGTATGTGCTCGTTTTCAAGGGTTACGGGTTCGAGTTTGTCTCCATTGATGGCCACGAGTTCAGTAGGGAAGTCCATACTCTGCCAACTCGTGTAAATTTTTCCGTCCTTGATGAAATATGGGCTGCCGAAGTCGAAAAGCCAGTCTTCCTGAGTCTTACGGACTATATTGCCTTCGAGGTCGGTGCAATAGATGGCCTGGAGACCTTCTGCAAGGGCGTTGAACCAGATGTGCGAGTTGTCATCGTCCCACACCGGACCTGCCACATTGTATTTGAAATTGCCGCTCAGTTCGCGTATTTCTCCAAGCTTGCTGCCTCCGTCCGGCAATATTTCCACATCGGCAAGCATAAGCCTCTGTTTGTCAGCTTCATAGCCTTCTCTTTCCATTGAAATCCAGCAGAGTTTGCTCCCGTCCGTACTCCATACCGGGTTGGTGTCATAGCCTCCGCCCATAGGTATTACCTGACATTCGCCGGTTTCGCTGTCATAGATGTAAATCTCTGTATTTGTGGAGAATGCATATTCTTTCCCGTCCACTTTGCGGCAAGAGTACGCGAGATGGCGGCTGTCCGGATGCCAGGAAATTTCTTCGAGTCCTCCGAAGGGTTCTGTAGGAAGTTCAAATGCCGCTTCATCGGGGCTGAGTATGTCCCTGCCTTCACCGATTCCGTCCCAGCTGAACTCGGCAATGAAACTGTGGGGAATTTCAGTGGTCCAATGGTCCCAGTGGCGGTACATCAAACGGTCGGTCTTGTAGGCCTGGGCGTCCGGAAGGTCGGCATATTCCTGCACCGGCTTGAGTACTCTGCCTTGAATCATAGAGATATAGAGGACTTTCTTTCCGTCAGGCGAGAAGGAGAATTCGCTTATGCCTCCCGGAACATTGCTGAGTTGCCTGACAGCTTTTATCCTGCGGTCCCTTCCCACTTTTCCGCCCCATATCTGTCCGCCCGTCAAAAAGGCCACCCGGCTTCCGTCTTTGCTCCATCTGGCATTGGAAATACTTTTGCCTGAGCGGGTTGCAAGTGTGGCCTCACTTCCGTCGAGATTGCTGATATAGATGTTGCGGCAGGAACGGTTATCCTCTATGGATGTGTAACTTACCCCGTACATAAGGCTCTTGCCGTCCGGACTCACCTGCGGATCCGACAGCCGGCCGAATGCGAGCAGGACTTCCGGAGTCATCTGCCCGTCTGTGATTTCGATTTCTGATTTTCCAATGAAGCCTTCAGTGTTGAAAGCCTTGTGCCTTTCGTATTTCATTATTCCCAAGATGATGCAGATGCCCAAAGCAATTAGGGCAATGGACACTCCAATTGTTTTTTCAAGTTTAGTCGTCATATTGTTGGATTTTCATTTTCCGTTGTTTTCCTCCCTTGCCTCCCGGTACATCGCAGCCACAGTTTCCGCATCCTTTCCAAGTCTCTCTCTCACAGATTGCGGGCTGAGGATTTCTATCAATGCTCCGTATTTGCGGAGTTCAAAATACAGGTCGTTGCTGTCGGGGTTGACAAAGATACTAAAATATGTCCAATCTCCTTCTTTCTTCAATGTCGTCTGGCTATGGTGAATCGGAAGGTCTTCGATATAGCGTCCCTGTATGCCCCGTGCCCGAAAGGTTATGGTGCAGCCCTTTTCCCCCTCTTGTGGCAGATAGGTCCCGAAGGAAGTGGCTAGCAATTCTTCCAAGTCAAAACCCTCCGGCAGCTTGAATCTCTTGTCCAGAATATGCAGCTGCCTGATACGGTCCAGGGAATAGCACCTCAGGGCAGACCTTTCCTCGCAGTGGGCATAGAGATACCAGCGCCTCTTGTCTTCCTTCAATGCGTAGGGATGCACTGTCAGAGTTTCCGGTGCCGCGCTGGAGTACTTGCAATAGGCTATTTCCAAACATTTGTTTTCGAGCATAGCCGCTATGATGGAGGTGAGGTGTTTGTGGCCGGAGGGTATATTCTCCACGAACAGTCGTCCTCCCAGCTTTCCCCGTCCCTGTTCCAGCACCATATTGACGGTAAAACTGTCCACAAGCCTTTCCGCTGTGCCTTCCATACGGCTGCGGGCGCTCACGCTGTAGATATTGGTGCGGCGGTCGCAGACTATGTCCACACCGAATATTTCCTGCACTGCATTGCGGTGGTTCACAAAGGTGCGGCGGGGCAGTTCAGTGCCGAAACGGGATTCGTATTTATCCGTTATTTCGTTGAGACTGAGTCCTTTGTCTCCTGAAGCAAGCAGTACTTGCATCAGCCAGACGTATTTTTCTATCAGTTCCGTAACCATAAGCTTCGGTAATAAAATGATGATGCAAACAAGTTCCTAACTGATGCTGCTGTAGTCCCTTATGCAATATTTGTCTTTCCGGAGTTCGGTGCTGAGCAAGACATTCTGTGGCTGGCTCAGAGTCGGATCCTCTTCCAGTACCGCCCTTGCCGCCTCCCTTGCCTGGGAAAGCAGAAGACTGTCTTTTGCAAGTGAGGCTATGTTCAACTGAATGGGTAGTCCGCTCTGCTGTGTGCCTTCCAGATCTCCCGGTCCTCTCATTTTCATATCCTCTTCCGCTATCTCGAAACCGTTTTCCGTGCGGCACATCAGTTCTATGCGGCTTTTGGATTCCTTGCTGAGCTTGTGTGAGGTCATAAGCACGCACCAAGCCTTGTCGCTGCCTCTGCCGACTCTTCCCCTGAGCTGGTGCAACTGGCTGAGTCCGAACCTTTCAGCACTTTCAATCACCATCACGCTGGCATTGGGTACGTCCACCCCGACCTCTATCACCGACGTTGCCACGAGTATGTTTGCCCGTCCGGATGAAAAAGCTTCCATATTGAAATTCTTCTCCTCGTTGTCCAATTTTCCGTGGACCACCGCTATTTTATAGGGTGGAAAAGGGAAATGCCGGCGTATTTCCTCAATGCCGTTTTCGAGGTTCTGATAGTCCATCTTCTCGCTTTCAAAAATAAGCGGATAGACGATGAAGGCCTGTCTTCCGGCCGCGATTTCCTCCTTTATGAAGCGATACAGACCGAGGCGTTTGGCTTCTGTGCCGTGGAGTGTGACTACTGGCTTCCTACCAGGCGGAAGTTCATCTATTACAGAGACTTCCAAATCTCCATAAAGGGTCATTGCGAGGG
>JALFCH010000004.1 GCA_022771245.1 Rikenellaceae bacterium
CTGCATGAAGCCTTCGGCGTTGCCGGACTTGATATCTTTGACAAAGCAGCCGATTTCGAAGGATGAACTGGTGTTGCGTTTAGCCGTGTAGAAGGGCAGGAGGAATTTCATAAAACCATTCTCCACCTCACGGTTCGGGAAACCTAGCTTATAAAGGCCAAACTCTCTATCATAATCTTTGATAGTCAGATAGCCGCTCTGATAGATTACTGGTATCGGATTGTCATCGTTGAAGATACTTCCAAGCATATCCGAATCGGCTTCTATACCCGCCATTTCTTCAAGATTGTAATCGGCCTTCTGAAGAAGTTCGACCAGGAAGGTCGGAGTGCCTGTCTCGAACCAGTAGCTGCCGTAACGGCGTTCGCTCAATGTCCAAAGAATGCTGAAAGGGTTGAACATTCCTGGAGTGTCGTAGGTGAAATGATAGCCGTCATACTCCTCTTTAAGCCTGTCATAAGCCTCTTCTTTTGTCTGATTGTTCATCTGAGCCAATTGACCAACCTCATCATCGAAATAATGGTGAAGTTCTTTTTCAGTAATACCGCACAAATCGTAGTAATATTGGCTCATAGAAATATCCTTCAGGTTGTTCAGGTCACTGAACACGCTGACCTTCCCGAACTTGGTCACACCTGTCAGAAGGGCGAACTTGATGCAGGCATCCTGACTTTTCAAGGCACCATAGAAACTTTTCAAAGTGTCTCTGTATGCCTTCTGGAGTTCATCGTTCCCTATGGCCTGAAGCATTGGCTTGTCATACTCATCCACCAGTATGACGACATTCCTGCCAGTCTTTTCCTTGGCGCGGCGGATGATGCCCTCGAATCGAGAAGAAAAATCCGTCTCCTTTTCCCAGCTTCCATATTTCTTTTCCCATTCACTGAGGAAAATATCCAATATGCTCTCAAGAGCCTCTATGGAATCATATTTTTTCGTGTTCAAGTCCAGATGCAGCACCGGATATTCCACCCAATCCTTCTCAAGTTCAGCCACTGCCAATCCCTCAAACAGCTCCTTCTTCCCGAGGAAATATGCTTCCAAGGTGCTGATGAGCAGACTCTTGCCGAAACGCCTCGGACGTGAAAGAAAATAGTAGTTCACCTCCTTCACCATCTTGTACATCAGCGCAGTCTTGTCAACATAAACGCAACCTTCCTTGCGGAGCTTCTCAAAATTCTGTATTCCAATAGGGTATAACATATCCTCAGCAATTAGTTCAAACTCCGCAAATATACAAATATTATTAAGTAATCCTCAAATAATAAGTTGCGTCAGATTTATTATTTGAGGATTACCAAGTTACATCTTTCGGATATTGTAGTTTCCGCAAGGACCGTTGAAATAAAGGTCTCCAGCTTCTGAATCGACAGTGAAGTCTCCGACAGTCTTGCCGTCACATATTACTCTCCAGTTGCCCGGTTCCAAGTCAGTAACCAATATCCTGAAACCTGAGGTCGGAGACTTTGCTGTCAATTTGAAACTGCATTCAGTCATAGTCTTAAGGTCGCGGTTGAAAATCACCACACGGTCTTTCACCACAGCCCCTGCCACAGTATCTGATTCAATGGCCGTCACCTTGTCGAATTGCTTGAATCCGGCATCGGCCACCTGGATGACATTCAAGAAGTTATCCTTGAGAGCCGCCTTCGCAGGACAGACTTCCACTCTCCAAGCTCCCCTTTCGTTGGCAGGGTCTGGACGGGATGTGGCTGCATTGGGATAATTCTTTCCGAACACCCAGAACTCCTTGCCAGGACCTCCCACGGTCTCAATCTTGGCCTTGGAAGGAAGCAGAACGGTATTCTTCAACATTCCGCTGTCCCCGTTCAAAGTTCTGGAGATGGTGAATTCCCTGCCCTTCACCACCGGTTCTTCAATGCTGTGCATAAGCCAGTATTTGCGGAAAGAAGCATTGGAAGACTCCACATTGTCGTAAATCACCATAGCCGCAGGCTGGTCCTTGTCATCGAGGTTGAGGAAGACGAATGAACGCCTTACATCCTTGACCTTGGAGGTGTAAGCCTTGGTGATGTCGCCCTTGAGGTAGGAGTATTCCGGAGTCTGCTCCGACGGTCCGAAATCGTGGGCAAGAGCCTTACCCACCGTATAGTCATCACTCAGAAGCATTTCCATACTGCGGCAAGTTTCCCAGCGGTCTCCCGGCATCCTCTGTCCTCCATCGTTGGCAGCGGTCTTGGTCTTGTCTCCCCCGCCGTAGTTCCAACATTCGAAGACCTCGTCCGGGTCATAGATCAGAAGGCTGTTGTGGGCAATGGTCCTCTTGAAATAGTTCTTGCAGTGAGGGCTGTTGTAACCGCCTGAACTGCCCTGATATGCGCCTGAGTCTATGGCGAGAGGACCTTTGTAGTAAATCTGGAAGGTGCCTCCGTCGAGATGCTGGTGGTTGCCGTAGAAATGCTCGTTGATTTTCATTTCCGCAATCACGCTGTTTTCATCCCAGCCGGTACGTGCCATCATCCATCCGAAAGGCGTGCCGCTGTAGCGGGTCAAAGGCAAATCTGTGGGTTTCTTGGCCTCGAGGTCGAAATCCATCCAGAGCAATTGCATCATCAGCAGATGGGCCTCCACAGAAGGCTTCACGAAGTACTCGTTCTGGATGTAGGGGTCGTGATAATAACCTGCCACGAGCATAGCAGGCATAGCATAGGAATTCGGGGATTTGCGGTTGCCCGGGTTCACGTCTCCGGCTGGTACCACTCCCCCGTCCGGTCTGCGGCGATAGATGAAGTCGTAAAGGACATACTGCTGGGCAGGGTCGTAAACGGATCCGGCTCCCATCTTGTCGAAAATCCAGAGGGAAATGATGTCGTTGATATAACGCACTGACACATAGCCCGTTCCCTGATGGTAATTACCTCCGTGGTAGGTGTAATTGCGGATAGGGATATAGTCTCTGAAGAGCATCTGTGCCACATAGTTGTAGATTTCAGGGTCCTCGTCATAGACTGCCACTCCGGCGGAAAGCAGGTCGCGGAGTATGTTCCATTCAGAGCAGTGTCCGGCAAGAGGTTCGGTGGTCTTAGGCGGCCAGTGGCATTCCATAGTCTTGACTATCCTCTTGAATTCGGCAATATAGGCAAGCCTTTCCTCCGGGGTCATCTGGCTGTAGCACCAGTCATAGACCATAGAACCGACCATAATCATCACACCGCTCGCCCTGGTCCTGTCGTGTTTGGTGTCGAAATTCACCCTCTTGAGTGTGTCCAGCATTGCAGTGATGGCGTGGCGTGCCTGACGCTCGTCGCCGTTCACAAGAAACTCCAGGGCTTCCAGCTGCACCTGCGAAGTGACACCACGCATTTGGAAATAGTAGCGGAAATCTTTCAATTTCACAGCTGCCTCTTCCTCATCACTGCGGGGCACGGAAGCCTTGCGGAGCTTCTTGAGTATTTCTTTGCCCATAGGATG
>JALFCH010000052.1 GCA_022771245.1 Rikenellaceae bacterium
TCCGAGGACACGCACGGCTATTTTTCCGGTTTCGACTATGAACGGACGCATTTCGTCCCTGGTGACATCGAAATACGCCTCTCCGTAGAGCCGGACGCGCCTTTCGTTTTTCTTGTAATTGATTATCTCCAACTTTGAACCTGCATTGAGGCAGATCTTTGTGCCGTCGGAGAGTATGGATTCCGTGATGAGACCCGCCGGTGCACTGAGAGTTTCAACGGCGATGGGAGTGTCTGTTTTAAGGTGTCTGAACCCGAAAAAAACTCCCACAGCAATTGCGGCGGCCACGCCGACAGCTTTAACGGCACGCTTGAAGATGACGGCGCGTCTCTTCTTTTCCAATTCATTTTGAGAGGCTCTTGTCTCTAATTCCCCGTTGAAAATCAGGGTATTGCTGAGACTGCGATATGCCATCAGTTCTTTCCTGTTGTCTTCGCTTTCCTCCGCCCAATGCAGGACTTCAAGACGTTCTTCGTCAGAAGCGTCTCCATTGATATACTTTCTTAGTGTTTCTTGTGTCATAATTTTGCGTTTTCAACATAATAGTGTACGCAAAACATGATTACCCTATGAAATTCTAAGAACTTTTTGAAGGTTTCTAACCTACAAGATGATAGAGGTTGAAAAACAACAGCATTGGCAGATAGTCCTCGAGGCTCACGCGGAGTTCCTTCAGGGCTTTGGACATATGATATTCGACTGTTTTCTCGGAAATCCCCAGTTCAGCGGCTATTTCCCTGTTGGTTATGCCTTCGAAGCGGCTGAGGCGAAAGATAGTTTCCGTTCGTTCTCCAAGATGTTTCAGAGTGTCGTCTATAATTTCCTGTATGTCGGCTTGATAGAGTTTGGAAGGGTTGCATTCGTTCAGTGAACAAAGCCGCAGTTGAATTTCGCGGTCGCGGTCCGAACCCATCCCTTCCCGAGCACGTATCTCGGCCTGCTTGTGCTTGAGGTAGTTGAGCGCGAGATTGCGTACAGTCGTGAAAAGGAACGGCATCAGTTTTTCAATCTGCTCGCCTTTTTGCATTCTTTTCCATAGGATTACCATCGCTTCCTCAGCCATGCACTCCGCCTGTGCAGTGTCATAAGTGTATGACTTCGCGAATATTATGCACCGTCGGCAGCATCGCCTATATTCATCGCTGCTGCTGAAAACCGCAAATCCGTCTATGTCAATTGTCGCCATAATCCGCAAATCGTTATCGACAACAAAAGTACATCTTTTGTTTCAGATTATAAAGTCTTTGCCTATTTCTTCCTATAAGGCGTGTCAAGGATTTGGCACCGGCATCGCAGGACCGCGAGTTCATCAGTGGACTTGAAGGGGTTGCACCGCGTAGACGCGGGGTCCTATAGTGGCAGCTGCCCCTTGGCATATAAAAAAATCGGCGGAAGCTCCGCCGATTTTTCAGGTCACTGTAATGCCATGGCATTACAGTGACCTCTTAATCTCAACAATCTGGTAAGCCTCAACAATGTCGCCCACCTTGATGTCGTTATAATTTGCGATATTGAGTCCGCAATCCTGTCCGGAAAGAACCTCCTTCACATCATCCTTGAACCTCTTGAGTGAACCCAGTTCACCGGTATAGACCACAATGCCGTCTCGAATTACGCGCACCTTGGCAGACTTCACCAGTTTGCCCTCGCGTACGATACATCCTGCAATTGTTCCCACCTTGGAAATCTTGAAGGTCTCCATAACCTCCGCAGTGGCAGACACTTCCTCCTTCTTCTCCGGCTCAAGCATACCTTCGATACCGCTCTTGAGCTCGTTGATGCAGTCATAGATGACAGAGTAGAGGCGAATCTCAATCTCCTCCTTCTCAGCCAGCTTGCGTGCGGAAGGTACCGGACGCACCTGGAAACCTATGATAATCGCATCGGAAGCCGCAGCCAGCAGAATATCCGACTCCGAAATGGCTCCCACAGCCTTGTGAATCACATTCACGCGAACTTCCTCTGTCGAAAGTTTGATGATGGAATCCGAAAGCGCCTCCACAGAACCGTCCACGTCTCCCTTGACGATGACATTCAGTTCCTTGAAGTTGCCGATTGCAATACGGCGTCCGATTTCCTCCAGAGTCATATGTTTCTGAGTCTTGATGCCCTGGATGCGGATGAGCTGCTCCCTCTTGTTGGCGATATCCCTTGCCTCCTTTTCGTCGGCCATAATGTTGAAGGTCTCACCTGCTGTAGGCGCACCGTTGAGTCCGAGCACGGAAACCGGGGTGGATGGTCCTGCCACGTCCACTTTCTGCCCCCTCTCATTGAACATTGCCTTGATGCGGCCCGTAAAGCAGCCTGAGAGCATCACGTCACCCACTTTCATCGAACCGTTCTGCACCAGCACCGTTGCCAGATATCCGCGTCCCTTGTCGAGCGAAGATTCAATCACGGCTCCGACAGCCCTGCGTTTAGGATTGGCCTTAAGGTCGAGCAAATCAGCCTCAAGCAGCACCTTGTCCAGCAGCAGGTCCACATTGATACCCTTCTTCGCGGAAATCTCCTGGCACTGGTATTTTCCGCCCCAGTCCTCCACGAGAATGTTCATATTGGAAAGTTGCTCGCGAATCTTGTCCGGATTGGCTCCCGGCTTGTCTATTTTGTTGATTGCAAACACCATAGGTACACCTGCAGCCTGCGCGTGGCTGATTGCCTCCACAGTCTGCGGCATTATCGCATCGTCAGCCGCAATGATGATGATAGCAAGGTCAGTCATCTTTGCACCACGGGCACGCATCGCCGTGAAGGCTTCGTGACCAGGGGTGTCCAGGAAGGTGATGCGGCGTCCGTTTGGCAATTTCACATTGTAGGCTCCGATGTGCTGGGTGATACCTCCGGCCTCTCCCGCAATCACATTGGATTTTCTGATGTAGTCCAGCAGGGAAGTCTTACCGTGGTCCACGTGACCCATCACCGTGATTACCGGCGGTCTTGGCACGAGATCCTCCTCTGAGTCAGCATCATCTTCAGCCTCAATTGCCTCGGTGAGATTCGCAGTTACGAATTCCACCTCATAGCCGAACTCCTCAGCCACCAGCACAAGTGTTTCAGCATCCAGACGCTGGTTGATGGACACCATAAGTCCGAGGCTCATACAAGCTGCAATCACCTTGGTCACAGGGGTGTTGTCCATAAGGGTGGCAAGGTCGTTCACAGTCACGAACTCAGTGACTTTGAGTACCTTCTTGTCCATCTCCATCTGCTCCATCTCCTCCTGCATCCTGTCTGCTATAGCCTCTCTCTTCTCCCTTCTCCTCTTTGCTCCGAAACTGCTCTTCTGTTTGTTTTCATTCATCCTGGCGTAGGTCTCCTTGATCTGCTTCTGGATTTCCTTCTGCATCTCTTCGGTTTCGGCCTCCGTCATTGCAGGACGGAATTTCTCCTTGCCACGGTTGCGTCCGCCCTTTCCGTTATTGTCTGCATTGCGTCCGGCATTCTTGCCCTGCTGCCCGCCCTGGTTGTTGCGGCGGTCCTGCTGCTTATCCTTGTTCTTGTCCTTCTTGCCGCCCTGATTCTGGGAATCAATCTTGCTTATGTCCACCTTCTGGCTCTGTCCTGGCTTGATTCTCTCCCTCTTGCCCTTCTTCGGAGTCTCAAAACGGCTCAAGTCAATTTTTCCTGTCACCTTCGGGCCTGCAAGTCTCTGCACTTCGATGATTGCCTCCTGAGGACCTTTGCGCTCAGGGTTCTCCACCTCCTCCGTTACGGTCTGAACTTCCGCCGCAGGGCTCTCGGAGACTGTTTCCACCGTATCAGTATCTTCGTTTACCTGCTCCGGTTCCGCTTCCGGTTCCGGCTGAACGGTCTCGGACTCCACAGGTTCCGGCACCACTACCTCCGGCTCCGGTTCCGGAGCAGCAGGTTCCTCCCGGACAACTTCCGGCTCCACAACCTCTGGCTCCGGCTCTGGAACAGGCTCAGGTTGTACCGGTTCCGGCTCAATAACCGGCTCGACTTTGATGGCAGGCTTCTCCGGCTGCGAATTGATTACATTGGTCTTTATGATGATTTCCTTCTCCGCCGGGTCTTCTTCATCAGACGCCTGGTTTTTCTTCTTGGAACTGTCAATCATCTCCTTGAGCTTGGTCGCCACCTTTTCCGAATCCTGCTTCATAGCCTGGTCTCCGCCGAATTTCGCCTGCAACACAGGGAGGAATTCGTCTGAAACCTTGAAATTCGGGTCATTGGAAGAGATGCCGGCCCCTTTCTCATTGAGGAACTCGATGAGGGTGCCCAAACCGATGTTGAACTGTCTTGTAAGTTTGCTTAATCTGATTTCTGCCATATATAAACTTTGCCGTTAATTATATCCAAATAATACCTTGAAACCTGTTTTGCAAATGCAAACCCCGAGTACGATGTGGTTTATTCGAACTCTGCGCTGAGAATCTTGCGGATATCCTCCACAGTTTCATCCTCAAGGTCAGCCCTGCGAGCGAGATCGTCCGGTGCGATGGCGAGAACACTCTTTGCGGTGTCGCATCCTATGGACTTGAGTTTGTCGATAATCCACTGGTCAATCTCGTTGTCGAATTCGTCGAGGAGTACGTCTTCCTCGTCCTCATCCGCAGCGTCATTCTTCGGAGTGTCTCTCCAGACTTCGATCTCCTTGTCCACGAGCATACCGGCCAACTTGATGTTCACACCTCCGCGACCGATACCCTTGGTGACTTCCTCAGGAAGCATATAGACTTTCAGCTTGCCGTCCTCGCCTGTGGTGATGGAGGAAATCTTTGCCGGGCTGAGGGCTCTGGTGATGAGCAGCTGGGTGTTGGAAGTCCACTGTATAACGTCTATGTTCTCGTTCCTCAGTTCCCTCACTATGCCTATGATGCGGGAACCCTTCACACCTATGCAGGCTCCGATAGGGTCGATTCTGTCATCGTAGGATTCCACGGCAACCTTGGCCCTCTGTCCCGGGATGCGCACCACCTTTTTGATGGTAATCAGACCGTCGTAAATCTCAGGCACTTCGGCCTCGAAAAGTTTTGCAAGGAAGTCGTTGGTCACACGGGAAAGTGTGATAATCGGAGTCGTGTTCCTCATATCCACGGACTTGATGATGGCCTTCACGGAGTCGCCCTTCTTGAAATGCTCTCCCGGAATCTGCTCTGATTTAGGAAGTTTGAGCTCGTTTCCGTCCTCATCGAGAATGATGACCTCCTTTGACCACGGCTGGTGAACCTCCCCACAGAACAGCTGTCCGACCTTCTCCTTGTATTTGTTGAAGAGATTGGCCTTTTCCAGGTCCATAATGCGCCCCTGAAGATTCTGGCGGATGTTGAGAATTCCCCTGCGGCCGAAGTCCTTCATCTCAATCCTCTTGGCGAAGGTTTCTCCGATTTCGTAATCGTCGCCGTCAGCATTGACCTCTTCGAGCGAAATCTGGGTGTTCGGGTCTTCCACTTCCTCGACAACCTCCCTGTTCCAGTAGATTTCGCAGTCTCCCTTGTCGATATTGATGATGACATCGAAATTGTCGGCACTGCCATAAACCTTGGCAATCTGGGTCCTGAACACATCTTCGAGTACGCCCATCATAGTGGGGCGGTCGATGTTCTTCTGATTCTTGAATTCCGCAAAAGCGTCCTTAAGTTCAATCTTTTCCATATAATTAGTTACTGTTAAAATTCAATATACGGGCGGACGGCATTCACCTGGTCCATAGGGAAGGTCTCAGTGAGCATCACTGTCTCCTTTTTCTTGCTGCCCTCAATCTTGCGTACCACCTTGTGCTCCAATGTGATTCCGGCTTCGTCCACGCCCTTGAGCAGAGCCTGGAATCTCTGGCCTCCCTTCAGACTCACCTCCACACGGCTGCCAATGGCCTTCTCATACTGTCGCATCACTTTGAAAGGCTGGTCCAGACCGGCGGAAGTGACAGTCAGAGAATAATCTTCCTCTTCCCTGTTGAAAAGTTCCTCAAACGAGCGGCTCAACTCCACGCAGTCGTCCATCAACACAGAGCCTTCTTCGGACTCGATTGTAAGCACCACATCATTGTCCGACGACACCGTCACGTCCACAATAAAACATTTCCGTGCAACGACTGCCGGCATAATTGCATCTTTTATCTCCGAAACCTTCATTGTACAAATCCCTTGATAGTTTCCTGAGAGATGACCCCGGCACAAGACTTTCAACAGGTCGTTTGCGGGCACAAAATAAGGGGACAACCGTCCCCTTCATCTCTCACGGTGCAAAGGTATGAAAAAAGTATTACCTTTGCAAATAATTTGAAAGAAGCTGGCACATTGAGTGTCAATATATAACTGGCATATTGAGTGCCAATATATAAAAGGTATTATGGAACTGACAGCAGAACAAATTGCGGAAGTGCTTGGAGGCGTGGTGGACGGAGACCGCGAGGCGAAAGTGACCACATTTGCAAGAATCGAAAGCGGCAAGCCGGGAAGCATCTCTTTTTACGCCAATCCCAAATATGAGAAATATGTCTATTCGAGCAAGGCGACAATAATCATAGTGAACAAAAGTTTCGAGCCGAAGGAAAGCTTGAAGGCTACTCTGGTGAGGGTGGATGATGCGTATTCGGCAGTTGCAGCCTTGCTGGATTATGTGACAGCAGAAAGGAAAAAGTACTGCCGTCATCGCGGAAGACATTGTCATATAGCATTTTCATCCAAGATTGGCAAAAAAGTCTATGTGGGCGACTGCAGCTTCATAGGCAAAAAGGCAAAAGTGGGCGATTTCACGAAAATCTACGAACAGGTCTATATCGGCGAGGGAGTCGAGATAGGCAGCAGATGCATCATATATCCGGGAGTGAAAATATATCCGGGAATGAAAATCGGCAACAATGTCATCATCCACGCCAATGCTGTAATAGGTGCGGACGGTTTCGGCTTTGCTCCGCTTGAGGACGGGACTTACCGCAAAATCCAACACACAGGCAATGTCATAATAGGCAACGATGTGGAAATAGGAGCCAATACCTGCATAGACAAGTCCCAGATCGGGTCCACCATCATCAACGACGGTGTGAAAAACGACAATCTCTGCCAGATTGCTCATAATGTCGAGGTGGGCAGGAATACAGTAATGAGCGCAATGGTGGGCATAGCCGGGTCCACGAAGGTGGGAGAGCATTGCATTTTTGCCGGGCAGGTGGGCATTGCAAACGGGCTCAAGATAGCTTCCAATACCACCATAGGCGCACAGAGCGGAATCATCAGCAACATCAACGAAGAAGGGGAGGTGCTGTTCGGAACTCCTGCACTCAAACACAGGGAATTCCTGAGGGCTTATGCGGTATTCAGGCGCAACGGAAGGGGCGGTGGCAAACAGGACTGAAAAAGAATTCCATTTTTCATTAATTATTATTATCTTTGCGCCCCAATGTGCCGATGCATAGTAATGCTTCTGCAATGCCCTGGAAATTAAGACTATGACATATCAGACAACTATAAAGAAAGAATATACATTCGAGGGGAAAGGCCTGCATAGCGGCAAGATTTCGAAGATGAAACTCAAACCCGCAGCGGCCGGAACCGGCATACGTTTCGTGCGTGTGGACATAGGCCCGGATGCCGTGGTTGAGGCTCTTGCAACGAATGTGTCATCCACAGCCCGCAGCACCACTCTTTCCCAAGGTGAGGCCAGCATTCAGACCATAGAGCATCTTCTTTCAGCTCTGACAGGCTTGGGTGTGGACAATGTGGAGGTTGAAATAGACAATGTGGAGGCGCCTATTCTGGACGGAAGCGCAAAGCCTTATACGGATGCGATTTGTGCGGACGGACTCCAAATTCTTGACGAACCGAGGAAATTTATCGAAATCGACAGGGTATTCGAATGGACCAACCCGGAAACTGGAGCATATCTCCGTCTGGAGCCTTCCGAGACCACTGAATATAATCTCAAGATAGATTTCAATTCCAAGGTTATGGGCGTTCAGCAGGCTCATTGGAATCCTTCGGTTGACTTTGCCACTGAAATTGCTCCTTGCAGAACATTCTGCTTTTTCCACGAAATCGAATATCTTCTCGCGCACAACCTCATCAAGGGAGGGGATGTGGACAATGCTCTCGTGATAGTGGAGCACCCGGTGCCTGAAGAACGCATAAAGCAGCTTGGAGCGATGATAGGCAGGCCCGAAATCAAGGTCAAGGACGGCTATCTTGTGGACTCCCTGCATTTCAGCAACGAGTGTTCAAGACACAAGATGCTGGACCTCATCGGAGATCTCAGACTCACCGGAGGTTTCCTCAAGGCAAAGGTAACAGCCTTCAAATCAGGACATACAATCAACACCAAGGTAGCCCGCATGGTCTGCGAGGCCCTCGCAACAAAATAAACGAATATGAGTACAAAGATTCATCCGCTTGCCTGCGTCCACCCGAATGCCAAACTCGGCGAAAATGTGGAAGTGGGCCCGTACGCTTATATTGACGAATTCGTCGAAATCGGAGACAACTGCAAAATCCTTCCCCACTCCACCATTTTCAACTATGTGAAGATGGGCAAAAATTGCAGCATTTTCCCGGGGGCCGTTGTGGGAGCCATTCCTCAGGACCTCAAATTTGACGGAGAAGTGACCTATGTGGAACTGGGAGACAATGTGACAGTGCGTGAATGTGCCACCATCAACAGAGGCACCAAAGCCAGCGGCAAGGGAGTGACAAAGGTCGGCAGCAACACCCTGCTTATGTCCTACACTCACGTGGCTCACGATTGCACCGTGGGAAATCACTGTATTCTCGTTAGTTACGTCGGTATCGCCGGTGAAACCGATGTTGATGACTGGGCAATACTCGGCGGCAGCACCGTGGCACACCAGTTCTCAAAAATCGGCAAGCACGCTATGGTCGGCGGCGGCTCCAAAATCAACAAGGACATTCCGCCTTACGTACTCTGCGGACGTGAGCCTCTCACTTATGCCGGAGTAAACTTGGTGGGACTGCGCAGGAGGGGTTTCACTTCGGAGCAGATCCGCAACATCAAGGATATGTATGATGTGATTTACAATTCCGGAATGAATGTGAGCGATGCCCTTGACAAGATTGAAATCGGATTCCCGGACTGCGAGGAGAAACAGACTATTGTTAGTTTTATTCGCAATTCGCATCGGGGGATTATTAAGGGGCCGGTCAATACTGTGAAAGGCGAAGTGGATTGATTTTGTTTAAAATCATCCATTTCTGCGTTACGCTTCCTCGGCCAAATCCTCACAACCGACAGGTTGCTGCGGTTTATCCTCGTCGCAAGCCTTGAACTGAATGATTTTAAATCAAAATCTTAATAGGTCTGCGTTACGCTTCCTCGGCTAAATCCTCACAACCCAAAGGTTGCTGCGGTTTATCCTCGTCGCAAGCCTTGAACTGAATGATTTTAAATCAAAATCCTGATATATCTGCGTTACGCTTCCTCAGCTAAATGATTCTGCTAAGTACGGCATATTTGCCACCGATTGAATATCTGGCTGCAATAGCCACGCAATACAGCTTCCGTCCGGGCTCGTCCGACACGGAGGCTGCGCTCGTTTCAATCGAGGCCTGCGAACATTATCAGAAACAGTCTTGGCGCAACCGTTGCCGCATACTCGCCGGGGACGGTCCCCAAGACCTGAACATACCTATAGTCCACGATGATTTCGGCAAGCCTATTTCGCAGATGAGAATAGACTGGACCACGGA
>JALFCH010000093.1 GCA_022771245.1 Rikenellaceae bacterium
GAAAAAACGGGGAGCCAGAAGCTCATACAACTGTCTCTGAGCCATTCTGTTTCCCTGAATGCATTGCTGTATCAGATTTGTTGCTTTGTCCCCGCTCACCGGCTCTTTCGAAGACCGCTCGTTCAGACCTTGGAAGATGCACCGGCGGTCCTTTTCGTTGCATCGGGTCGATATTTTCCCAAAAGTAGCGTTTTTTCCCGAATTCCGTATTATATTTGTATGTTTTGCCGGATTAGATATGAAGTCTTTATATAAAATATTTGTTATATCGCTCATTTTGAGTTTGCCCCATGCGCTGTGTGCACAGACTGACGGCCAGAAGAAGATGACTGATGCCGTTCTTTTGAATGGTGTTGAAAGGTACGACAATGGGGAAATAGAAAAGGCAGCCCAAATTTTCAAATCCATAACAGATTCGTACCCTGAATATGATGCTGCCCACTATTATCTTGCACTGACCTATATCCGCCAGCAGGAACTGGACCTTGCTGAAAGCGAATTGCTCAAGGCCATCTCTGCGGACCCTTCCAATTTTTGGTACCGCTACAGGCTTGCTTCGGTATATCAATACACCGGGCAATTGCAAAAGGCAATAGATATGTATACCGGACTGCTCGCAGATTTTCCGAAAAAGAGCGATTTGTATTATGACCTTGCGGAACTGTATGTAGGGGCCGGAGATATAGACAAGGCACTTTCCACTCTGGATGAAATAGAGAATGTGTTCGGACCAACCGAGGCCACGGCCATATACCGTTTCCGCCTGCTGATGGCCGCAAAGAGGACGGAGGAGGGTTATGCCAGTCTGGAGAGTTTCAATAGCAAGTACTCTTCCCCAGTGATACTCACCACCTTGGGCGATTACAGAATGTCAATGTTTGAAGATTCTCTGGCCGTTGCCTATTATGATGAGGCCCTGTCCATAGACAAGGATTTTGCCCCGGCTTTGTTGGGCAAGGCAGAGGCTTTGAGAATGACCCGTCGCTACGATGATTTCTTCCCTCTGCTGGACGCTTATGTGGATAACGACGGCGTGCCTGCAGCTTCAAAATCCGAATATCTTGCGGCTCTCACCCAAAAGACCGATGCCAAATTTGTGTCTTCTTTCTCTGAACGCCTGGATACGGCTATGAACATCTGTTTCCGCAAGCATCCGTCTGACAGCTCCGTCATAGCCACAGCCGCCGGCTATTATTACCGCACCGGCAGGGAGGAAGTGGCGGAAGGCCTGTTCAAACTGAATGCGGACATACATCCCGATAAACCGGAACTTCTGGTCACCTATCTGTACAGCCTTATGTACAATGCAAAATGGAAAGAACTCGCTGAGGAGGGCAAGATTGCCGCTTTGAAATATCCTGCCATAGCGGATTTTATGATGCTTTCCGGAGTGGGCTACAATTACCTCGAAGATTATCCGGAGGTGGTGAGGCTGAGTGAGGAAATCCTGAAGAAAGTCCCGAATGACACTTCCGCAATGGTGTCGGCATATTCGGCTATGGGGGACGCTTATTACAGGATGAACCGTTCCAAAGATGCTTTCAAGGCCTACGAGAAGGTGCTGAAACTTGACCCGGACAATATCTATGTGCTGAATAATTATGCCTATTACCTTTCCGTTGAGGGGAAAAATCTCAAAAAGGCATACGCTATGAGCAAGAAGACCATAGAGGCCGAGCCGGACAACGCCACTTATCTCGATACCTTCGGATGGATACTATATCTTCAGGGCAAGGCTCTGGAAGCCAAACCTTTCTTCAAGCACGCAATGCTCTACGGAGGCAAGGACAGCGTGGTGATAATGGACCATTATGCAGAGGTGCTTTTTGCGCTCAAGGAATACGACCTTGCCTTTCTGTATTGGTTCAAGGCCCAAGAGAAGAACAACGGGCAGATTCCCGACTTGGATGAAAGGGTGGCAAAGCGCAAGAAATCCATAGGAAGATAGTCTATGAGCCGCCGTCTGTTCTCATTTTTCTTTGCTTTGATGATGTTCTGTCCGCTGACCGGGGCTCAGGACACTTCGGCCCAGCGCGAGCAGAAGGAAAAACTTGAGAAGGAGATAGAGTTGATCAACAGACAACTGTCATCCACGGATTCCAAGAGCCGCAGTGCCCTTTCAAATTACAACCTCCTGTCCAAGAAAATTTCCAACCGAAAGAAACTGCTTGAGGCAAGCCGTCGCAAGGAGAGGGAAATTGCAGATCAGATATACTTGAAACAGAAGGAGATAAATTCTCTGCAGGCAAGTTGCGACACTCTCGCCGCACATTATGACAGGCTTGTTCTCAGTGCATATAAAAACCGCGACGCACGAGTCTGGTATATGTACATACTTGCGAGCGATGACCTTTCGCAGGCCTACCGACGCTACGGCTATTTCAAGAGTCTGGCTTCGCAGATTCAGACTCAGGCCGCAATCATAGAGGAACAGAAGGCGGAACTTCTCAGGCAGAAGGCGGCCCTTCAGGAAATGAAGACTTTGCAGAAAAGGCAAAGTGAAGAATCGGGAAGGGAATTGGACAGGCTGACCGGTGAACAGAAGGATGCTTCGAAGCTTGTGGACAGGCTCAAAAAGGAAAAGAAGCGCTATCAGAAGGAACTTGCTGCAAAAAAGAAGCAGGTGGAGGCTCTGGATAGGGAAATCGCCAGAATAGTAAGGGAGGCTATGAAGAAGTCTCCTTCCGGAAAGACTGAAATCGACCAGGCCCTCGCTACGGAATTTTCCAAAAACAAGGGACTCTTGCCCTGGCCTGCGGACGGACCTGTGGTGGAGCCTTTCGGGGAGCGTTATCATCAGGTTTACAAGAATATCAAATTGCCGAAAAACAACGGCATCGACATAGCTTTGAAGTCGGGTACAGCCGTCTGTTGCGTGTTTGACGGAGTGGTGAAACAGGTGCTGGTTATGCCCGGCTACAATCAGTGCGTTCTGGTGCAACACGGCAATTATTTCACATTCTACTGCAAATTGCGCAATGTCAAAGTGAAATCGGGACAGAAAGTGACAACGGGACAGCAATTGGGAGTCGTGGACACTATCAACAACGAAACCGAGTTGCATTTTCAGGTGTGGAAGGATACGACTCCTCAAAATCCTGAGTCCTGGCTGAAATAGATTGATTATGAAGAAAACAGTTTTTATGACCGGGGCGACCGGGAATATGGGGTTCGCTGGTTTCAAGGAATTGTACTCACGCAGGGACCGTTTCAACATAAGGCTGCTTGCCCGCAAAAGCGAAAAGAATCAGAAACTTCTGGAAAACTATCTGAATGACGGGGCGGTTGAGGTCATTTGGGGTGATATGATGTCCTTTGACGATGTGCTCAAAGGTGTCACCGGAGCCGATTATGTGCTGCATATAGGAGGGATGGTTTCACCTGCGGCTGATTATTATCCGGAAAAGACGCTGAAGGTGAATGTCGGTTCATCCGAAATCATCGCCAGGGCAGTCCTCGCTCAGCCGGATCCATCGGCGGTCAAAGTCGTTTACATAGGTTCTGTGGCTCAATTGGGAGACCGGCTCTTCCCGCATCATTGGGGCAGGGCAGGAGACCCGGTGCAGGCAAGTCCCTTCGATATGTATTCCGTATCCAAGTGCCGGGCCGAAAAAGCCATAGTTGATTCCGGGGTTCCTAATTGGGTGAGCCTGCGTCAGTCCGGCATATTGTACCCGGATTTGCTGAAGGCTATGGGGCCGACAGCTTTCCACGTGCCGGTGGCCGGAGTTCTGGAATGGACCACCATAGAGGATTCGGGCAGGCTTCTGGCCAATGTCTGCGAGGATTGGGTGCCTGATTCTTTCTGGAACAATTTCTACAACATAGGCAGCGGACCTGAGTACCGTATGAGCAACTATGAATTCGAGTCGAGGATAATCGGCTCCCTCGGTCTGGGAGGCCCGGAGAAAGTCTTTGAACCCCAGTGGTTTGCACTCAAGAATTTCCACGGAATGTGGTATGAGGATTCAGACCGTCTGGAGAATATCCTGCATTTTCGTGAGAATCTGCCCCTGGACGATTATTTCCGCAGACTGAAAAAGGAACTGCCGTGGTTCTATTCCCTTGCACCGCTTGCCCCGAAATCCATAGTCAAGAAATTTCTCGGCAAATATGCCTATGACAAGGTCCTGGGTACGCAGTATTGGGTGAAAAATGACCCCGCCCGCCTGGAAGCCTTCTACGGTTCCAGAGATGCTTATGAGAGCATACGCAGCTGGGATGACGTGCGTCCGCCGCATTACGAGACAGATGCCGAAAAGGCCCGCGCAAAAGGGGAACTCCTGCATCTTGACCACGGCTGGGATGAGTCCAAGTCCATCTACGGCCTGACCGACGCCGAAATCCAGGCAGCTGCAGCCTTCCGAGGCGGCAAATTCCTCGGTGCCGTTGAGGTTCCAGGCCCATCGGAGGCATCCGCTTCCTGTCCATCTGCAGCCCCTACCTCCCGCACCAGAGGCCGTCAATACCGCTGGCAGTGCTCCAAAGGCCACATCTTCACCGCCTCCCTCGAATACGTCCTCCTCGGCGGCGGCTGGTGTCCGGATTGCATCTATGACTCCTGGGCTAAATAGGCACACCATTACTAGATACAATAATCCCCGGCCAAGTTGACCGGGGATTACTTAGTAATATGAAAAAATAAGTTGCCTTATCAGAGGTTAGGATTGTCCTTGGTCCATTCGCTTACTGCTGGGACGATGCCGAGTTCGACGATTTCGTCACGCATTTTGCAGAGGTGTGCGTAGGATGCGTCGAGGGCTGCCATCTCCTCTTCTGTGCCCTGAGGGAGAGTGAAGTGAACACCTGTCGCATCGATGGTGGTAGGCATAGCCATCATCACGTTCTTGTACTTGCCGCAGTTTACATAGGTACCTGCAGGGAGTGTGAACGGAGCGCCGCCCATTGCAGCCTCGATCATCTTCACTGAGCAATATGCAGGGCTCTGGAATGAGGAACGTCCGCGGAGTTTGATGATTGCGGAACCTCCCTGGATGGTCTCCTGCTTGATTTCTGCCATTCTCTCGGCAGAAAGTCCCATTTCTGCGAGCGGCTTGCCGTCAACTTTCACCTGGGAAGCGAATACTGCCATCTGCTCGCCGTGGCCGCCGTAGGTGTGGGCACCTGTTACTGCGCTCTGAGGAACACCGAATTCCTTTGCGAGGTTGCTCTGCAGACGGGTGGAGTCGAGAGCTGCAAGGGAAGTGAGCTGGCTTGGCTTCAGACCGGAGTGGATGAGCGCTGTGAGGGCTGTCACGTCAGCCGGGTTGAAGATTACCACAACGTGCTTTACGTCAGGGCAGTACTGCTTGATATAGTCACCGAACTGAGCGGCAATCTGGCAGTTTCCTTTGAGAAGGTCCTCCCTGGTCATACCTTCCTTGCGTGGGGCTCCACCTGATGAAACTATGTACTTTGCATCGGTGAAGGCAGTCTCAGGGTCGGTTGTCCAGGTGATGTTTGCACCTTCGAAACCGCAGTGGCGCATTTCTTCAGCCACGCCGTGAACGCCCGGCTCGAAAATGTCATAGAGGCAGATGTTCGGAGTGAGACCGAGCATAAGTGCTGTCTGAGCCATGTTGGAACCGATCATTCCGCCGGCACCGACAATGGTAAGTTTCTCGTTTGTCAAATATTTCATAATATATTTTGATTAAATAAGTTTCGCTGTTCTGAAACCGCCGCCCCGTACAGCAAATTCCGGCCCATTTCCATCCATTCCTTTACGGGTTGTCAAAATCGGCGACAAATTTAGTAAATTATTAAAAAATAACTATCTTTGCAGCCGTAATTATTAGAAACAGAAACCGTGGAACCTCCCAGTCCGGCAATAACAACTCAGAACACTCCGGCGGACAGTCTGTCTGACGACCCGCTGTCGGTTACCTTTTATATAGAAGTTGAACCATCCACCCTTTAAGGCGGATGTGTTTTTGCGTGTCCGGGAGATTGGAAATGAATAGAATTTTATAAATATGGCACTTTATTTCAAGAAAGAACTTGACAATGGCGCTGAGATAGCAGTTTGGCAAATCACTGAAACCGAAGACGAACTCAAGGCCCTGAGTTCAGTACCCTCCGACGAGATGGAGGAAATCAGTCTCTTCGGCAGCGAATCGCAGCGCAAACAGAAACTGGCCGTGAGGGCTCTCATCAACGAGCTTTTCGACGAGAAGATGTATCTCGACCATCACGACAACGGCAAGCCCTATCTGGAAAATTGCGCAACCAATATCAGCATCACCCATACGGAAAAATATGTGGCAGTGATTATCCACGATGAAGACGACCTCGGAATAGACATCGAATCTCTCGACAGGGATTTTTCGGCTGTGGAGCAAAGGGCACTTTCCGAGGATGAAATCGAGGACCTGGATGACGACAGCCGCAATGAGCAACTCGCCATCTACTGGTGTGCAAAGGAGGCCATCTTCAAGAGAATGTCACAGTTGAGGGTGGACTTCGCCGAGCAGATTGAGGTGGAGAAATTCCGGCCTAAGGGAAAGGGTGAACTTGAGGCTACCTTCATCCACAAGAACGGACACGAGGAAGAATTCGACCTCGGATATGTCATCTTCGACCGTCACGTCCTCGTCTGGGTGGTGGGCTAATTCCCTTCCGACCCGGCGTTCAAAGGCAATGGCCTAATCCAGTTTCAGCACGGCCATAAAAGCTGACTGAGGCACTTCCACCGTTCCGATTTGTCTCATACGCTTCTTGCCCTGCTTCTGTTTCTCAAGAAGTTTTCTCTTACGGGTGATATCACCTCCATAACACTTGGCTGTCACGTCTTTGCGGACAGCCTTTACTGTTTCCCGGGCAATGATTTTGGCTCCTATGGCTGCCTGGATGGCTATGTCGAACTGCTGGCGGGGGATGAGTTCCTTGAGTTTCTCGCAGATTTTCCGGCCGAAATCGTAGGCGTGGTCCACGTGTATGAGCGAAGACAGTGCATCGGCAGGCTCTCCGTTGAGCAGTATGTCGAGTTTGACCAGTTTGGCATCCTTGAAGCCTATGACGTGGTAGTCGAAGGATGCGTAACCCTTTGAAATGGACTTGAGTTTGTCGTAAAAGTCGAAGACAATTTCGGACAGCGGCATTTCGTAGGTGAGTTCCAGACGGTCGGCTGTGATATAGTGCTGATTGAGCAGCGTACCCCTCTTGTCAAGGCAGAGTTTCATTATTGGACCATAGAAATCGGCCTTGGAGATAACCTGGGCGCGGATATACGGCTCTTCGATATGGTCTATGAGAGTAGGGGCCGGGAGTCCCGAAGGGTTGTGCACGTCCACACATTCTCCCTGGGTGGTATATACCTTATAGGACACATTGGGCACCGTGGTTATAACGTCCATTCCGAATTCCCTGAAAAGCCTTTCCTGCACTATTTCCAGATGAAGCAGCCCGAGAAATCCGCAACGGAAACCGAATCCCAGCGCAAGTGAAGACTCCGGCTCGAACACAAAGGAGGCATCGTTGAGCTGGAATTTCTCGAGGTCGGCCCTCAATTCTTCATATTGGTCGGTCTCCACGGGGTACATTCCGGCAAAAAGCATAGGTTTCACTTCCTCGAAACCGGCAATGGCTTCCGCACAGGGCCTGTCCACGGATGTGATTGTGTCTCCCACCTTGACTTCACTGGCTGTCTTGATTCCCGAGATTATATAACCCACGCTTCCGCAGGTGATTTCGTCCCGTGGGCTGAGTTTCATTTTGAGTGCGCCCACCTCGTCTGCCACATATTCCTTTCCGGTGTTGAAGAACTTCACCTTATCTCCCGTATGTATGCTGCCGTTAACAACTTTGAAGTAGGCGATGATGCCTCTGAAGGAATTGAAAACGGAGTCGAAAATCAAGGCCTGAAGCGGAGCCTCCGGGTCGCCCTTCGGTGCAGGTATCCTCTCCACGATGGCATCCAGCACTTCTTTGACACCCGTTCCCGTCTTTGCCGAAACTTTCAGAACTTCCTCAGGCTTGCAGCCTATCATATCCACAATCTGGTCGGTCACCACATCTATCATAGCCGCGTCCATATCGATTTTGTTGAGCACAGGTATGATTTCAAGTCCGTGTTCCACAGCAAGATAGAGATTGGATATGGTCTGGGCCTGTATGCCCTGGGTCGCATCCACAACCAAAAGGGCTCCTTCGCAGGAGGCAATGGCGCGGGAGACCTCGTAGGAGAAGTCCACGTGGCCCGGAGTGTCAATGAGGTTGAGGGTATAATTGTCCCCGCCGTATTGGTACTGCATCTGCACCGGATGGCTCTTGATTGTGATACCCTTCTCCTTCTCCAGATCCATAGAGTCCAGCACCTGATTCTCCATATCCCTGGCATTCAAGGTGTTGGTGATTTCGAGCATCCTGTCGGCAAGCGTACTTTTGCCGTGGTCGATGTGTGCGATAATGCAGAAGTTCCTTATATAGTCCATATTTTATTATGTATCAATGCTTATTGCAGACAATCTTTGTCCGTGCAACCTGCAAAGATAATCACAAATTCACTATTTTGAAAAAATCAATTGTATAGTTAACTTTATGGGGCTTTGTGTGTCTAATAAAGCATTAATGTAATGCAGATGGCTCTATCAGAAGAACATATTTCGGAACTGATTCTCGCAAAGAACTACGGGGATGCCTTTGATGGCATAGTGAAATTGTACGGCGAGAGGATGTATTGGCAGATAAGGAGGTATGTTCTTTCGCACGAGGATGCCGATGATGTGCTGCAGGAGTGTTGGATGAAAATATGGAAGAATCTTCCGAAATTCAAGTCCCAGTCAGGGGTTTTCACCTGGATATACAGAATTGTGGTGAATACATCCCTCACATATTTGCGCAAGCAGAGTCTGTTGTCGAGGTTTGCAAAGGGTGATGAGGCTTTGAAGGCGGCGTATTCGATTGAATCGGATGTATATTTCAACGGTGATGCCCTGCAGTCAGCACTTTACAAGGCAATATCCAAACTGCCTCCGAAGCAGAGGATGGTTTTTGAGTTGAGATATTTTGAAGAACTGGATTATAAGACCATATCCGCATTGCTGAACACTTCCGAGGGCGCTCTCAAGGCTTCGTATCATTTTGCAAGCGAAAAAGTGAAAGAAGCTTTGAAAAAATGTTGATTGGATTAAACTTGAATGAGACTTGGTTGTCTTATATATGGTTTCAAAATTTTAGAACTTAAGATGATGGAAAGTGAGACTCTCAAAAACAGCAGCCGTTTGAAGGAAAATCCCTTCTTGGTTCCTGAGGGCTATTTCGGGAAGATGCAGGAGAGGGCTTTGCTTGCAAGACGCAGACGCAGGATTGGGGTTGTAGTCCCGCTGTTGTCAGTTGCTGCGGCGGTTGCGGTTCTGATAGTTGGAATATGGACCTGGAATCTTAAGTTTGACTCAATGCCTGTTAAGAATCTGGCCCAGATGAGTGATGAAGAGATAATAGCCTATCTGATTTATTCCGGGGTCGAGGTCGAGGAAATTGAAATCCATGAAGTTGAATATCAATTGGATTAGATATGAAAAGAATAGTTTTTTCAGTTTCGGTTCTGATGTTGTCCTGTGTTATGGCTATGGCTCAGAGGCCTGAATGCGGTAGGGATAAGCCAAATGACAATCCGGAGTTTATGCAAAAGGCGAGAGCGGAGAGAGCAGAATATCTGGTTTCAAAACTCGGGCTCGGGGATGAAGAAAGACAGGTGTTCCTCACTATCTATGACGAAGTGGAAGGAGCAAAGCAGGCTTGTATGGCGCAACGTCACAGTATTCTCGATGAATTGCGTAAGGCTGTGGATGCCTCAGATGAAGCTGCGATTGCTGAAGTTTTGGCAGCGTACAGTCAGAATCACGAGGCGATGGAACAAATCAGTAAAGAAGGTGATGAGAAAATCGCCAAGGTTCTCTCGCCGGTTCAAATGGCTAAGTTTGTCATTGCGGAGGAAGATTTCCGCAGGTCAAAAATCAATAAACTCAACGGGAGAGCCCCAGGTCGTCCGGAAGGAAAGCCGGAAGGCAGACCGGAGGGACGGGGTCCCAGAAATGGTGGCCAGGGAAGACCTTCGGCTGCACCGTGGAGATGATAGGTTGTTTGCAATAACCTTCAGTGTCATTGAAATGATGATAACGAAATTTTATATAATCATTTCAAGGAGAAATAGTGGCGGACAGTCTCAACGGATTTCTTCGGCTGGCGGAGGAAGTTGTAGAGGCCGGCGTGGCTCATACCCATAAATGTCTTGGCAGGCTGGTCCTCGCTGTTGCGGGAGTAGGTTCGGTTGTCGTTCATTTGCCAGATTGAATAGCCTATGACATCCGGATTGTTCCAGAGGTTTTCAAAGACATAGCCCAGATATTCGTTCTGGAATTCTTCGGTGCTGACGTTTGCCGCCTCGTCGTGCCATCCATAGACGGCGCCGCAGCCGGTTTCAGACACCATTATCGGCTTGTCGGGGTAGCGTTGACGAAATGTCGAGATGATTGTGTCAAGATTGTCGTTGACTTTTCTCTTGAACGAATCAGGTTCTCCTGGGAAGCATGGAATCAGACCAGGGTAGGTATTGAACGCAACTATGTCGGTATTTTCATTGCAGATGTCTGTTTCCCAAATGTTGCAGGCGAAGGTGACGAGCTTTCCGGAATTCTCAGCCTTCACCGTGGCTATCAGCTCGTCAATCAGACTCTTGCATTCCTTTGACCAGCTGCCGGGCTCGTTAAGGAAAGCGTGGATGATTACGCTCGGGTGGTTGAAACTGTTTCGAACCATGTCCCTTGTTTGACGAATCTGCTGCTCGCGGAACTCCGGGTCGGTGAAATCTCCGAGAGTGTTGGTATAGTCCTGTCCGTTACCCCAGCCGAGGGACTCCTCCCAGACGAGCACGCCCATCTCGTCGCAGAGTTCGAGGAAGCGGTCGGCCTGCTGGTAGTGTGCCCCACGGATGAAGTTGCCTCCGAGATCCTTGAGGTGCTGCAGATCCTGAACCCACTCGATCTCGGGCACGGTAGCGCCTCCAAGAGGGCTCTGGTCGTGGCGGTTCACTCCTTTGAGAAACAGTTCCTTTCCGTTGAGCCAGAGCTTTCTGTCCCGCGCCTCAATCTGCCTCAAACCGAAGCGTACTTTCCTGCCATCTACCTCAATCGTAGTCATATTCGGCTCCTCGGGACTCCACAATTTGAAGTCCTTGAGAGTTTTGCGGAACTTTCGGTCTCCTTCAACCTCGACCTCGATCAGTCCTGTCCGGTAGTCAAGCGTGCGGACAAAAATCTTAGGCTCTTTCTCGACAATCCTCACTCCTCGGTAGAATCCGCCGAAGAGATAGAAGTCGTAGAACGATCTGGCGAGTTTCATCTTTTCCTTGTCTAAGCGGTTGTCAAGGGCAGCGACAATCTCGTGCTCTCCCTTGCAGAGTTTTCCGACCGGAATTTCAAGTTTCGCGTATGGATACGGGTATTCCCCAAGCTCGCGTCCGTCAATTGCGAACCGTCCGCGCAGTCCCATGCCCTCGATCTCCAGCACGGCATCCTTGAAGTCCTTTTCGACCGTGAAAGTCCGTCGATAGAGGGCTGTTCCGCGCTTGAGGTAGTAGTCCGGCATCATGTCCCAGCATCCAGGGACGCACATTTTGTCGTTTGCCGTGAAGTCGAGGTCATAGACCTGTTCGAGCGACTTATTCTCTTCAAATCTGAAGTCCCAGATTCCGCCGAGGGAAATAGCGGCGAGGAAAGTGAGAATGAAATTCATAAATTATTGATTATTATGGTGTATTCGTGCGCCAATTTTCACAATGACTGACTTAGAAGCTTATTACATCAGAACAAACGACGCCTTGTTCTCAGTTGTAGAGTCCGGTCCTATGAAAACTTCAAATTCTCCCGGTTCACAGACATATTCCATATCCATATTCCAGAAAGACAAGGCATCTCGCTCGATTTCGAAACTCACGGTGCGGCTCTCTCCCGGTTCAAGTCTTATCTTCTCGAATCCCTTGAGTTCGCGCTTAGGGCGTGACGAAGATGCGACGACATCGCGTATATACATCTGCACCACTTCCTTGCCGGCTTTTTTGCCGGTGTTTGTCACGACGACGCTCGCGACGACCTTGCCGTCGGACGCTATTTGAGAAGAGGACAGTTCCACTGGCCCATATTCAAACTTTGTGTAGGACAGTCCGTAGCCGAAAGGATAGACGGGATCGTTGCTGATGTCGAGGTAGTTGGAACGGTATTTCCAGAACCAGTCCTCGGGATTTTTGGGTTTGTATGCCGGACGTCCGGTATTCTTCTGCGCATAGTAGAGCGGGATTTGGCCGACTGACTGCGGGAAGGTCATAGTGAGCTTTCCTGACGGATTCACGTCACCGAAGAGCACGTCTGCGATGGAATATGCCGCCTCGGAACCTCCGAACCAGACATTCAAGATGGCTGGAACATTGCGGCTTTCCCAGTCTATGGCAAGGGCTCTACCATCGAAAAGCACGAGCACTACAGGCTTGCCAGTTGCTATAAGCGCCTTGAGCAGGTCTTTCTGTACGTCCGGAATCGTGATATCCGAGCGGCTGGAGCACTCGCCTGACATCTCAGCGGATTCCCCGAGAGCAGCCACGACGACATCCGCTCTGCGTGCGGTTGCGACGGCCTCGGCAATCATTTCCCTCTCGCTGCGGGAATCCCTGACGAGAGTCTTGCCGAACAGCGTGGAGTTCCTTTCGAGCCGCTCGTCCCTTGTCAGATTGGAGCCCTTTGCGTATAGAATCCTGACATTGTCGCCGGCAACATCCTTCATTCCTTCAAGCAGGCTGGAATATTTGTCAAGTTTTGCGGCTCCGCACCATGTTCCAGGCATGTTTCTGGCGGCGTCAGCCAGTGGCCCGATGAGGGCTATAGTTCCCTTCCTCTCAAGCGGAAGCAGGTTGTCCTCATTCTTGAGCAGCACATAAGACTCCGCCGATATTCGGCGTGCGGCTGCCTTGTGCTCTTCGCAGTACATCTTGCTCTCCACATCGTCCGGACGGCAGAACTTGTACGGGTCTCTGAATAGGCCGAGCCTGTACTTAGCCTCAAGTACCCGCCGGCATGCCCGGTCAACATCCTCCATCTTGAGCTCACCTGCTTCGACGGCGGACTTTGCCTGTGTGAAGAAAGTCTCTCCGACCATATCCATGTCGACCCCTGCCTTGAGGGCCTTGACAGCGACTTCGTGATAGTTTCCGACTCCGTGGTCAACGCATTCATTGATTGAAATGTAGTCCGTTACCACAAATCCGTTCCAACCCCATTGTTTGCGCAGAACATCGGTCATAAGCCAGCGGTTAACTGATGCGGGCACGTCATCGACGACATTGAATGAGCTCATGAAGCTTCCGGCTCCGGCATCGGCTGCGGCCTTGTAGCCCACCATATACTCGTTGAACATCTTTTGTCGGCTCATATCCACCGTGTTGTAGTCCCGTCCAGCCTCGGCAGCTCCGTAGAGGGCGAAATGCTTCACGCAGGCCATAATCTGGTCCTCTTTTTCGAAACGGTGGCCGGGCCGTCCCTGATAGCCCCAAACCATAGCTTCGGCTATCCTGGCGTTAAGATAGGGATCTTCTCCGTTTCCTTCCGCAACCCGTCCCCAGCGAGGATCCCGCCCCAGGTCAACCATAGGGCTGAATGTCCAGTTCGTGCCGTCGGCGCTGGCCTCCACTGCTGCAATGTGGGCGGATTCCTCCACTGCATCCATATCCCAGGTGCAGGAGAGGCCGAGTGGAATAGGGAACACTGTCTGATAGCCGTGGATGACGTCCATTCCGAACAGAAGTGGTATTCCGAGACGACTCGAATCGACTGCAAGATGTTGAAGTTCATATATTTTCTTATATCCCCTCGCATTTAGTATCGCACCTGCCTCGCCTTTGATTATCCGCTCCTCGATGTTGAATGACGCTCCGGTTCCCGTGGTCATAGTCCCATGGTCGGGCATGTTCAGCTGTCCCACTTTTTCCTCAAAGGTCATCCTCTTCATGAGTGAGGATATAAAGCGATCCATTTCTCTGTCCTGCGGCGACTTGTCCGCACATGATGTCGCGGCCAGACATAGAGCGGCGGCAACAAATATTTTCAATGTATTCTTCATCAATACTTCGGTAAGAATTTACCGCAATAAAAGTTAAACATATGAATCCGGCTATCCGGTTTCACTATATAAAAGTTCATTGAAATACTGTCAGAGCCGCTTAGGGCCTGGAAAATTTAACGAACTATTGTGATAATAGAAAACCTTCAAAAATAATCCTCAATCAGAGGCAATTTGCTCTTTTCATATTCATAGACACAAAAAAATCGGGATACCCTAATAAAATTTTAGGTATCCCGTAGTTTTTTCTGTGCTCAGGGGTGTAGGGCACAAACATATATACAAAAATCTGGGAAACGCATCGTTGAAAATGCTTTGCGGATTGGATTTCAATCGCGATATTTGCGGAATGGAAACCATTTACCCCTTCTCCAAGCCTTTGTATGTGATGGCAAAACCGGCGGGTCCGGCCTGTAATCTGGCCTGCGAATATTGCTATTACCTGGAAAAACTGCATCTGTACAGGAAGGAACAGCCCGTCCCCAAGTTTGAGATGAGCGATGAAATACTCGAAATGTACATCCGCCAGTATCTTGAGTCACAGACTATGCCTCAGGTGCTGTTTACCTGGCACGGGGGAGAGGCTCTGATGCGGCCCCTCTCATTCTACCGCAAGGTCGTCGGGTTACAGAAAAAATACGCCCGGGGAAGGCAGGTGGACAACAGCATCCAGACCAATGCAACCCTTCTGACCGATGAATGGTGTCAGTTTTTCAGGGACAACCACTGGCTTGTGGGAGTGTCTATTGACGGTCCGGAGAAATTCCACGACCGCTACAGACACAATCTTCGGGGCAAGCCTTCATTTGCAAAAGTGATGAAGGGTATAGAACTGCTCAACCGCTATGGGGTGGAATGGAATGCGCTTGCAGTAGTCAATGATTACAATGGGAACCATCCTCTCGAATTCTATAGATTTTTCAAGGATATACAATGTCGCTACATTCAGTTCACTCCCATAGTAGAGCGCATTACGACACATTCTGACGGACGCCATCTGGCCTGTCCTGCCGATTCGGATGACCTGCCCCTCGCTCCTTTCAGCGTGCAACCGGGACAATGGGGCGAATTCCTCTGCGCAATTTTCGATGAATGGGTTTACAATGACGTGGGACGGTATTTCATTCAGCTGTTTGATTCAACTCTTGCTAACTGGTTGGGGGAACAGCCCGGAATCTGCACTATGGCCCGTACTTGCGGTCACGCCGGAGTGATGGAATACAATGGAGATGTCTTTGCCTGTGATCATTTCGTTTTTCCGGAATACAAACTCGGAAATATTAGGGAGCAGAGTCTTGTAGAAATGATGTATGGAGAGAAGGAGCAGAACTTCGGAGCTGCCAAATACAATTCTTTGCCGCGGCAGTGCCGGGAGTGCAAGTATCTGTTTGCCTGCAATGGGGAGTGTCCCAAGAATAGATTCCTCCATACTTCTGACGGTGAACCGGGGCTTAACTGGCTATGTGAGGGGTATTACAGATTCTTTGAACACGTGGCTCCCGCTATGGATTTCATGAAACGGGAGTTGTTGGCACGGCGGTCTCCGGCCAATATTATGGCGGCCTTGAGGCGATAGTTTCCCGGTCTTTTGGACACGATGAGGCCCCCGCAACGCTTCCCCTTGTCTCTCATCAAGAAAAAAGGCATATACGGCAACGGCTGAAAACCGCTCTGCAAGTGGATTGAAAATCCACAAGCAGAGCCATAATCACAAAACCCGAATACGTTGATGACCAGCACCGTTTCCCGTAGTCTATAGTCAAGAAAAATCCCCAGACCATACCTCCCCAAAAAACCACCACGTACTCGCGCTTCAGCGCGACGGCGGGAGCCGTGTATTTGCCAAAGGCAAATACGGAAGGCGGAGCCGCAGGGTATAATAGGGGCAGCGCCCCTAGGCATAGAGAGTAGCGGCTGAAAGCCGCTCCGCACCCCGTACCCCGACAAATAAAAGAGACGTTGAAAAACGTCTCTTTTTTTTGTCGGGGTACTGTGCCTCGAACACAGGACCCTCTGGTCCCAAACCACATGCGCTAGCCAACTGCGCCACACCCCGTTTCCCCGAATGGGACTGCAAATATACGCCATTTTTTCGATTCAGCAAAAAAAAACTTCAAAAATTTGCACTTTCTTTCCTATATTTGGCATCCGAAACCGAGTTTCAACAGAATAGATTCAAACAAATATGATTATAGCAGAAAACCTGAGCAAGTCTTTCGGCAATCTCCAGGCACTTAAAGGAGTGAGTCTTAGTATTTCCAAAGGGGAAGTGGTCTCAGTGGTAGGTGCCTCAGGCGCCGGCAAATCTACCTTACTACAAATCCTCGGCACCTTGTCTACCCCAGACACGGGCAGCCTCATCATAGATGGGCAGGAGGTTTTGCGTATGAACGCATCCAAGCTCTCGGCCTTCCGCAACCGTCGCATAGGTTTCGTCTTCCAATCCCACAGGCTCCTTCCCGAGTTTACAGCGCTGGAGAACGTAATGATTCCCTCCCTTATAGCCGGTCTTTCCAACAATGAGTCAGCCTCAAGAGCCAAAGCACTGCTTTCTGAAGTGGGACTGTTGGACCGAATGGACCACAAACCTTCCGAGCTCTCCGGCGGTGAAGCCCAGAGAGTGGCTATAGCCCGGGCTTTGGTCAACAACCCCGCCGTACTTTTTGCCGATGAGCCCTCAGGCAATCTGGACTCTGCAACCAAACAGGATATTCACCGCATCTTCTTTGAGATGAGGGAAAAACACGGTCAGACCATAGTCATAGTCACCCACGACGAGACACTCGCCGACATGTGCGACCGCAAGCTTGTGATGAGTGACGGCCTGATAATCAACCAGTAGTGATGTCAGTTTTCCGTTTTCAGAAATTCTCGGTCCGCAACGAAAGGTCGGCAATGAAGGTAAATACCGACGGGGTCCTTCTGGGCGCCCTAATGACCATCAACAGTGATTCCCGTCATCTGTTGGACATAGGCACCGGGACGGGTACCATTGCTCTTATGGCTGCGCAGCGTATGGACCAAGCCTCATCCGGGACTTCTGATAAAACTCCCAAAGGAACTTCCGATGCAACCGAAAGCCCCTATATAATAGAAGGTATAGACATAGATGCCCCGTCAGCCGAGGAAGCCGCAATGAATTTTGAGTCTTCTCCATGGAAACTGCATCTGAGGGCGCACAATCTGTCCCTCTCCGAGTTCTCCAGCCTATGCGGAAGCACCGTCTATGACCATATTTTCACCAATCCTCCATTTTTCCTCGAAGACCTGCATTCTCCCGATTCGCGCAAAGCTGCAACCCGCCACGCAGACTCTCTTCCCCTCGAAGAAATCTTGGACTTTGCGTCCCAAAGACTCACCCCCTCAGGGCATCTCAGCCTCATCCTGCCCTTCGACAGCAAAATAATGGCAGTGAGACTTGCAGCGGAAAAGTCCCTCCACCTATTCTCCTGCGTGGATATAAGGTCCACAGAAAGGAAACTGCCCCATAGGAGCATACTGGAATTTTCGAGATGCCGTCCTGAGGGGAAGTGTCCGGAACGGCTGCTGACCATACACGAAGGAAGCGGCTATTCCGGGGAATACCTCAGAATAACCGCTCCGTATCTTTGTCTGGGCAAGTAATGTCTGAATCAGATTGTTGTTTCTGAATTACCTGCCTAACTATGATGATTGTTACTTGGAAGGAGTGTAGGTCCTGCTGAAATTGAATGTCTTTTTGCCATCTTTATCTGTCGTCATCCAGAGATCAATGGCTGCATCCGTACCTTCCTTATGATAGACCGTATGCACATCCAGCTGACCGGAGAGCAATGCTGCATTTTCAGCCTTAGCTTCCTCGGAGTTCCTATCGGCAACAACTACTTTTCCGGCTTCGTTGTTGCGTGTGGAATTAGAAGCGTCATAAGTGAAATTCTGCTTTTCCTGTACTGCTTTGTGCCATTTCAGGAATTGGGCGTAGAGTGCTTCCGATTCTTTTGTTGTTGAGAAATATTCCTCTATTTTGGCAAGTTTGCCGTTGTCGAAGGTGAAAACCCGCAAAAGATTCAATGAACCGAGAGGGTCGGTGACTTCGCCGTGATAGACATTTTCCTTCGATTCGTTTTTAATTATATATGTGTGGATGCCTTTGGTCCTTTCCTCCGAATCTCCCCATTTGCTGCCGTATATATCTTCGCTTGCCGTGATGGTTTTCCTGACCTCCACGTCTTTGTAGGTGGACCCGTCGGTGAGCCCTTTCCAGTTGTAGCGGGTGTAGTATGTCACCGTGTGCTCCCCGGCACCTGCACAATAGAACCGGAGTATGGACTTGCCGCCTTCTTCCTTGACTGTCAAAACGGGAAAAGAGCCTCCGATAATGCTTTCTGTGTAATCGTAAGGAGCGGAGAAAATCACATCGCTGTCCACTTTCCATCCCCTTTCCTCGCTCATTATATTTTTACCTCCCGTAGGAATAACCATAGTTGCTGTTATGACTTCTCCGGGACGTATGTCCGTAAGGTCAGCTGCGTCAAATGTAATCTCGTTGGAGGCAGGGGCTTCACCCTTCGGAGTCAAATCCATGGTACAGGAAACTGTTGCGACCATCATTGCCGCAGATGCGAGTAAAATGTAATTCTTCATAATATTCATTTAGTTGTTTGTTTTTCAAAACCGACAAATATAAGAAATATTGACGTGCAAAAGAAAGACGATATGATTATTTCGGATAACTTTATAAATTTGCACGGATTTTTTGTAGCATTTGCGAACCTGTATGATGAATAAAACGCTGAAACTGATAAACCTGACGGTGCTTGCATTCCTGTTTACTGCCTGTGTCGGTGATTTGTGGACTCCGGACGATATGAAAGAACCCGGCAAGGGTGACGGAACGGAAAACCCTGACAATCCTGACAACCCATCAACTCCGTCTTCCAATGAAGACCCGTCTTATGTGTGGGATATGTCTGCCGTACCGCATATCACACTTACTGTTCCTCTTGATCAGTGGAATGCTTTGCTTGATTACTACGACAAGGACAACAAGACCAAGGAATATGTCAAATGCGATGTGCAGTTCCAGAAAGGGGAGGACTTGCTTAGCGTGAAAGAGGCGGGGATGAGGATACGCGGGAACACTTCGCGCCGTCGTCCTGAAAATGGAAATGGCTCGCACGTGGCGGACAATACTGACTGGAATCACTTCCACATAGGTCTGAATTTCCGTAAATACTACAAGGACAAGGAGCACAAGATCAAGGGCATCAACAAGATGAATCTCAAGTGGTTCAATAATGATCCGTCCTATGTGAGAGAGCCTTTCTGTTTTGACCTTTTCGAGAGGGCGGGCGTGTGGACGGCTGCTTACGAATCATATTGCCGTCTGTCCATCCAGGTGGAGGGAGATTCAAAACCGGCCTATTACGGGGTGTACACGATGATTGAGCCCTACGACAACAAATATCTGGAGCGTAGGGTGGACAAGTTCGGGAATGCCACGGGCAATCTTTGGAAATGCACCTGGGTACAGGGGCCTGCTGAACTCAAGGCTACTGATAACTGGCTTTTCGGGCAGGATGACAATGTGCACGAATACACTTATGAACTCAAGGAGACAGGCGCGGATTTCGCTACCGCCAAGGCTCAGCTGGTGGATTTCATCAGGAAACTGAGCGGCAAGGGGGATGAGAGTTTCAAGAACTGGATACCGACGGTGTGTGATGTGGAACTCTTGCTCAGGACTTATGCTGTCAATGTTGCAGTCGGTATGTGGGACGACTATTGGAATAACGGGAACAATTATTACCTCTATTTCAACAGTCAGCATTTGACGGATTATAAGGTATTTATGATACCGTATGACTATGACAACACTCTCGGCACCAGCAATTGCTATGACCCGGCCACCCATAATCCACTTGACTGGGGCGGTCGCGGAACGCTGATTGAGAGGCTGTTGAAAATCCCGGAATACAAGAAGATTTATGTGGACTGCCTCAAGGAACTCGTGAACCCGTCCTACGGGCTTATGGACTATAATTCGGCATCTTCACGCATTCA
>JALFCH010000115.1 GCA_022771245.1 Rikenellaceae bacterium
AAAAAATCCTTTCGCTTCACCGGCTCTGACCCGCCCGAAGGCTCTTGTCGTACCCCCGTTTCCGAAAGGGATTGCAAAGGTACGCCTTTTTTCTTAACTACCAAACTTTTTTCGAAAAATTTTTCAACTTTTTTTGACAAATAATTCTCGCAGCACACACAAGGGACTGAACATCTGCGACTTGTATATTATTTTGCAGAATTCAAAAAAATCCAAAAAACAGGCCAGCGATATATCCCCGCCCTCAAATCAATGTCATTCCACCGCAAATGAGACAGAAGCCGAAAACCCGTTTGCATCAACGGCTGTCAATATGTGTTTCCCGACGCCGGGTGTGAACGACATTTTGTGAATATTGACAGTGGAACCCAAATATTCCGAGTCGAGATGCCAAAACACTTCAATTTCCGGTTCCGGGACTGCAAGGGCTGCCACGATTTCTCCCTGCGACCCGTCAGCAAGAGGCGGGATTTTTATCTTCACAAACTGTTGCGGATAGATGAAAGCCATACGGGCATTGCCGTCATCAATGGATGAGGAGGCCTCCAGCGCAGGCAAACCGGAATATTCCGGATGAATACGGCGGTAGTAATATTCCATAGCCGGGGGCAAGACAAAAATATTTTCGATATGGGAGCCGGCAACCGGGGATGCAAGACGCCTTTTCCCGTCAGCAGTCACTGTGACAGGCCGGTGATATGGGCAAACCCTGCTTTTCAAACCCGCCTGAGGGATAATCAGGGAATCAGCGTGGGTGCAGAAACGGCTTTTAAGCATACCGGATTCGCGGCACACCTGAGCCCAGACACCGTGGGATGACAAATCGCGATCCGTCGCCACGGATGTCCCGGATGCAAGCGGCGCCGAAAACCAAGGTGTCGCAGGAAGTTGGTTGAAGATGTCAAACAGGACCGGTCCCGCCGTCCTTGCTCCAAGCAAATCGGGAGAAGAAGCCCCGGAAGCATTGCCTGCCCACACACCGACAGCATAATCTGAAGTCACCCCTACAGCCCAGGCATCCCTGCCCCCGAAACTGGTCCCCGTTTTCCAGGCAATGCGGGACAAATCGGAAATGAGACTCCGGTCCAATTCATCCGGGCGGTCCAGCTCTTTCAGGACATCCACCATATAATATAAGGTGCATTTGTCCGTCAATGGCCAAACTCTCCCCATCCAGCCACAGTCCTGATATGCCCCGGAAATGCCGGCATACATTCGGGTGATTTCATCCAAACGACCTTCAGCCCCGCCGAGTATCAGAGAAAGTCCATAGTCCGAAGAAGGGCGGCAAAGCGTGGTCATACCGGCATTCTGCAGGAAATGTTGAAAATTCTCAACACCGTACAGTCTGAGCATTTCCACAGCCGGCACATTGAGTGACCTCACAAGAGCCTCCGATGCAGGGACTGCCCCACAAAAAGTCCGGCTGGCATTGTGGGGCATAAATCCTCCATAATTGACCGGAATATCAGGCAGAAGAGCGTGGGGAAGCAGGGCACCCTTTTGCAATAGAGCTCCATATAGAAAGGGCTTGAGTATGCTTCCGGTACTTCTTGGAGAAGAAGCTATATCCACAAGACTCCCGGGGCGGGATGAATGGACCCTCGAATTGCCGATATATGCAAGAGTCTTTCCGGTGTGCGTGTCAATCACGACCGCAGCAAGGTCTTCGATTCCGGAACGGACAAACTCTTCACTCCAACGGTCAACTGTCTGTCCCACACGCTTTTGCAGACGGGCATCAATCCCTGTTCGTATGCGCTCACCGGCAGATGTGACTGAAAGATTCTGAACCAGATGGAAGGCGCAATCCGGAAGGGGTTCGGGGGCATCAGGCAGGGGCTCAGCTATGGCAAGGGCATAAGTAAGGGAATCCGTCCATCCCTGCGCAAGAACCTTTGACAGCAATCTGTCCCTCTTGGCTTTCAAGCAATTACGGTTACGCCCGGGGTGGATAAGCGAAGGAGCATTGGGAAGCACCGCAAGAGTGGCCGCTTCCGCCCAGGACAAATGTGATGATGAATGCCCGAAATATCTCCACGAAGCGGCTTCCAGACCCACCACATTTCCGCCGAATGGGGCATAGGAAGCATACAGGGCCAGGATTTCATCTTTGCTGAATCTCGACTCCAGACGAGTGGCCATTATCGCTTCCAGAATTTTCTCCCCAAAAGTTCGGCCGGCCTGGGGACGGCTCAGGCGTATCACCTGCATACTTATGGTGCTTCCTCCACTCACAACTCTGCCGGCCTTCAGATTGCCGAATGCTGCCCGTACTATGGAAAAAGGGTTCACTCCGTGGTGCGAAAAGAAATACCGGTCCTCAAAAAGAATCAGGCAGCGGGCATATTTTTCGGGAACATCGGCGGAAGGCGGAAAACGCCATTGGCCATCCTCAGCCACTCTTGCGCCCAAAAGTTCCCCGTGGGCATCTTCCACAACCGTGGAGGTGGGGACGGAACGGAAAGGGTCCCGGGGAAGGCAGACGCACCAAAACAACAGGGCTACCAAAAATGGGGACAATAGCACTGCTGATATCAGGACTTTTCTTACTTCCGGTTTATGCTCGGGTGACTGCATCATTCAGCAAGGACACGGATGCGGGCATTGCGCAGACGGGCGTGTATGCGGGAATCCGAAGCGGAAACACAGGTAATCGGAGGCAGCGAATACTCACCCTGATACACAGCCCTGACTCTAGCCGAAAACTTACGGTTTTCCCCTGCCGCAAGCGATTCATACCACACGATTTCATTGCTCCGGACATCCGCATTGCAGCCAGACTCATCAGCAAACATTCTGGTGTTGAACACCTCCCATCCGGAAGGCAAGGTCAAACGCAATTCCAGATTCTCAGCCGCCGAAGTCACTGGCGCAGCCACACTTATCTGAATGGTGTAGTCTTCACCCTGTTTCACAACGGCTGCGGCATCCTTATGGTTGAAAACCGTGTTCCCTTCACTGTCCACACATACCATATCCATATAGAGCCCTGCGAATTCCTCCTCAACCTGAGTCCCGGAAGAAGGAGTCATAAGGTAGGACATTGCAGAATAAACGGTCCCGACCGATGTGTTGCGAATCTTGACTTCACTTGCTCCGGAAGGCACCGCCGCAGACCAACGGCTACCTGCCGGCTTCACCTTCTCAGTGGTAGAACCCTCTGATGCATAGACACTTTCATAATCCAAAGACAATTTATAGCCAAGTTCTTCATTCATAAGAGAGGCCCAGGCTTCAGCCGCAAATGAGCAAACCTGTGCGGGATATGAATACCTGACGAAAGATGCCGCAAGTTCAGAAGCCAATGGCAAAGCTCTTGTCCGGTTACCAGACAAAACACAAGCCCTCAATGCAATGGAGGCATCTCTGTCCGAATCGTATTTCGGAGCCACCGCGCCCCCTTCAAGCATAGCAGAGGCCACTGCAGACCTGCCTGCAAGAGCATAAGCGGACGAAAGCAGACAAACGGCAGTCCCGGGGAGAGTCTCCACATCCTTGATTCTGTTCATAGCTCCCTCCTGGGCATTGCCGGAAAGCGCCAGGACATATAGGATATAAGCTGCCACCTCATCATCCCTTTCACCGGTCGGAACAAAGCCGGAAATATACCTCACGGCCTTGTTGCGCCAAGACTTGAAGGATGCTCCCGGATAGGAGAAACCGTTAAATGCAGCAGATGCAAGGAAATGTGCAGCGGCGGCATCTGCCCACAAATCCACAGTGGAGCCGGAATCCCAAGCACGGAAACTTCCGTCAGGCAACTGTCTGGCA
>JALFCH010000117.1 GCA_022771245.1 Rikenellaceae bacterium
AGCGGCCTGGCCGGAAATTGCGGCAGGAAGACCCGCCAGAAGCAGAACTGCATTCATAAACAATCAACAAACAATAGTTTCGCAACTGCGAAAATAGCTAATTAAATGCGTTCCGCCCAGATCGGAGAGGTCCAGAGCCACTGCTGGTCCTTCTGACGCACTCTCACATAGTAATAGTCGGTGTCCCTTTCAGGCTCGTCGTCCTCCATATAGTGTTCGAAACAGTAGCAGCTCTGAGGCATAGCCCTGTTGAAGAGCAGGGCCTCGCTGAGCCAGCCACGCATAAAATGGGTTCTGGAACCCTGGAGAAGTTCGGCAAGGGAGTGGGAAAGCTTCTTTCCGTTGAACTCGGCTATGATATTGCCGTCGAGAGGCATCTCCACTTCGAGAATCACTGCCTGGGTGGCGGAAGTGGTGGTGTTCGGGTTCATACTGGTGTAGAGCTTGAGTTCGGTGGAAGTCTCGCCCACTGAGAGAATTTTCTGCACGTGGGTGTGGAACTCAGTCTCGCCCTCCTGAGGAGATGTGAAGGCTGCGCCCCTGAAGCAAGGTGTCACATTCAGGATTCGGCCCTTGTCCACGGAGATGGCGCCCTCCCAAGGGATATAGGTCTGCTCCCTGTTCCAGCCGAATTCGAGTTTGACCTTGCAGCGGACAGTCTCTCCCTGAGGCATTACCGGAATGTGCGGACCGTTGATGCGGGCTATGAGTTTGCCGTTCTTGATGAGGTCGATATAGTCAATGCAGCTTTCGCCCTCCACATTAAGGTAGATGCGGCGTTTGTTGCCACGGATCACATCTCCCATCATAGCGTCATTCACTCTGAAATCCACCTTGATCTTGTCTCCGGTGGCGCAGCAGCTGTGCCTTGAACGCAGGCCCTCCCAGATGCCGTCACGGCTGAGTGAAGGAGAGAGCACGCCCACGCGGCCGTCACCATAACTGCCCGGATATCCCGAGTGCTGGTCCGTTGAACCTATGAAACCGAATTTGTGGCCCTGTTCAAGACCGTACTGGATTGTGCCTTCCCAATGACGAGGTCCCATATCGTGAAGGTAAGGATAGTCACCCATATCACTTTCGGCAAGACCGTGGCGGGAATACATTTCCACGAAAGGAGTCTGGTCGCCCTCTGTGAACTGGTCCCAGTCGTAGCCTCTGTAGCCCTTCTGGTAGCCCATATGGTGAGGGGTCACGAAAACATCCTGGCCCTTGAATTTGTCTTTCCAGTTCTGGATGGAAGTGCAGTTGACCAAAGGAGCATTGATGTCCTTGTGCAGTGCCACGTGGTCACCGGAAATCATACTGTGGGCCTCGTAGCCGATGAAGGTGAGAAATTCCCCTTCCTTGTTGTACTCCTTGGTCATCTGAAGGTATTTGTCGTAGCCACCCCTGCGAAGACGCCCGAAAGCATCTGTGTGATAACCGATTACCCATTTCAGGCGAGGTTCCTTGTTGAGGAGGTTGATGTCCGGCCACATAGCGTGAGGGGTGACGCTGACGAAGTCCAGCTGGCCTTTTGCCGCTTCGAAGGCATCGCGCATATCACCGTGTCCATAGGTGATGTTGCAGTGGTTGTGGAGGTCTCCCCAATAGAGTTTGAGTCCGGTGGAGGAAGGGACCACCTTTTTTACTTCTTTATCGTTTGTGCAGGATTCAAGCAGGTTGCCGGACGCTGCAAGTCCGAGCAATGACCAGCCTGAGGCTTCAAGGAATTTTCTTCTATCCATAATATTATTTGTTTTGTCTGTCCATATAGCGGCGGTCACCGTGGAAGAGGACTCTTTCGCGCTCGTCCGGGTCGGTGTCACCATATTGCTGCTGGGTCTTGTCCAGCAGTTCGTGCAGATAGAGTCTCTCGGCAGCATAGGCCGGGTCGTCATAGATGCTGTGCATTTCCCGAGGGTCGTTTACCATATCGTACATTTCCCACTCGTCTATGTCGTTGTAGAAATGTATGAGTTTGAAGCGGTCGGTTCGTATGCCGTAGTGGCGTTTCACCGAGTGCTCCGCAGGGTATTCATAATAATGGTAATACACAGCCTCCCGCCAGTCCTGGGGCACGACTCCCGCATTTTCCATAACCGGACGCAGTGAACAGCCCTGGATGTCGGCAGGAACCGGGACTCCGGCAAAGTCGAGGAAGGTCGGAGCGAAGTCCACGTTCATACTCAGTGCAGAAGTGGTGCTGCCGGGCTTGATTGCCGCCGGATAACGCACCACCACAGGCATCCTCTGACATTCCTCATACATAAACCTCTTGTCGAACCATCCGTGTTCGCCCAGGAAGAAACCCTGGTCGGAGGTATAGACTATGATGGTGTTGTCCAGTTCCCCGCTTTTCTCCAGATAATCCAGCATCTGCCCTATGCTCTGGTCCACGGAAAGGACGGTGGCAAGATAGTCGCGCATATACTGCTGATACTTCCACCTCACCAGTTCCCTGCCCTTGAGCCCTCCGCTGCGGTACTCGGCAATTCTCCCGGCATAGACGCTGTCCCATTTGGCCTGTACATCCTCAGGCATCCTGAAATAGACCTTGGCGAGGCGGTTGGAAGGATTGGCAAGCATTTCCTCGCGGGTGAGGAGCTTGAGGTCCCAGTCTTCGGTGAAGGTATTCTCCAGACTCATATCCTGGCTGTGGGCCGCGGTACCTCTGCCCGAATAGTCGTCAAACAGATTTTCCGGCTCCGGAAAAACGCGGTCGTTGTATATGCCCAGGTTCTGCGGGGCAGGCATCCAGTTGCGATGCGGTGCCTTGTGGTGCATCATCAGGCAGAAAGGTTTGCTCCTGTCGCGGGATTCGAGGTATTCTATGGCCTTGCGGGTGATGATTTCGGTGACATAGCCCTTTTCGGTGATTTCCTCGCCCATCTGCTCGAACTGGGGGTCGTAATAGTCGCCCTGTTCCTCCTGGCCTGAAAGCACGCTCCAGAAATCGAAGCCCTGAGGCTCTGAAATGAGGTGCCATTTGCCTACGATTGCGGTTTCATAACCTGCTCCCTGAAGCAGTTTCGGGAAGGTCTGCTGGTCCCCGTTGAAGACGCAGGCATTGTCGGTAAATCCGTTTTCGTGGCTGAATTTGCCGGTCAATATGCAGGCCCTGGACGGACCTGAAAGGGCGTTGGCGGCGTAGCAATTGTCAAACCTCATTCCCTCGGCAGCGATTCTGTCCATATTCGGGGTTTCGAACAGCGTCCCACCGTAGCAGGACATAGCCTGGGTGGTGTGGTCGTCCGTCATTATGAACAGAATGTTGGGCTGCTTGGGTTGGTTCCCGTCGTTGCCGCAGGATGCGAGTGAGGCTGCGGCAAGCGGGAGTGACAGAAATAGTTTAGTATTATGATTATACATTATGGAAAGTATGATTACAGTTTCCAGGAGAGTTTCTTCTTCTTGTTCTTGCCCACTTTCACCTCAACTGAAACTCCGCTCTCGGAATAGCCCTTGTCGGTAAACCTGGCTGTGACATTTTCCTCTCCCGCCTTCTGCTTAGGATAGATGACGGTTATGAAGCGTACCGGGTCGTCGCTTTCCTTCTTCTGCTTGAAGCTTGCGTCGATTCTCTGGACTTTCTTCTGGTAGTCGCTTGATTGCCAACCCTTTTCCTTCTTCATCTGCATCTGTTCCATATCGTCGCAGAAGCACTGGAGATAGAAGTTGCTTTCACCTTCGAAATTGCTGTGGAAGTGCATATCCTCACGGCTGTTAGGCACGTCTCCCTTCGGCATCTGATAGTGCAGGTTCACCCAACCCTTCATCTTGCCCACGGCCTCGTCCACAATGACGAAATATTTCCCGTCCACGAAGAAGACTGTGCGCCTGTGGGTGAGGTTCTTGTAGCTCGGATGTTCGGTCACAAGCACCTGCACATCTCCTTCCGGCTCCCAGAGTATAGTTTTGGAATCCACCTTGTCCACATCCTGGTCGTTCACAACGAGGGTATTGTGGTGGGAAGTGGCGCGGAACCATTTTCTCCATTCCATAATCTCCGGGTCCTTGCCCTCATAGACATAGGAACCTGAATCCTGGAAGAGGCATTTGCCGTTGTACCACAATTCGAAGGTACCGAAATCCGGCTGAGCGTGCCATTCTCCTGCAGGTCCTGCCTTTACGACCATCTGGAGCGCGTCCTGTCCCCAGCCGTTGCGGAACACGAAGAAACCGGAATCAAGGAAACCCTTTGAAAGATGCTCAGGCAATGTACCCTGCTCGCCTTCGGTTGCGAAGTAGCGGATGACCTGATTGTCCGGAAATACTTGAGCCCATTTCTTGTAGTTGTTGAGCATCACCCTTTTGGTGGTGATTTTCGCGTCGCTGAAACAAGGGTTGGTGTAGTCCGGATACATTATGTCGGTGTAGAACATAATCATATTCTCAACTGCATCCCAGTAGGATTTCGGAAACTCGTTTGCGAAACCGTTGAGGTCTGCTATCTGGAGGGCCTTGTAGAAAATCTCTATGGTTGCAAGGTGGTAGTGCGGGTCCAGTTCATAATGGCCGCCGTCAGGGAGCACCTGCTTCTGAACTTCGCGGTTGAGAATGTCCACACCGCTCTTTCTCCAGCTCTCGGCTTCCTTGAATTCAGGGAAGAAGGAACCTGCCATAAGCATACGCTGGGCCTCGAAAAGAAGGTGGTTGCCCTGCTTGGACCAGTTGTGGGAAATGTGATCAGCGTGGCGATGGTAGTTCACAAGGAACTCGGTGAGGAACTCCGGAGTGAAGGAAGGCGAGTCGATGAAGAGCTGGAACTGCATACACTGGTCCTGCAGACGGTGGCTCACTTCAAGCGGCCTCCAGGCATAGCGGGAATTCTCGGCATCCTCCTTAAGCTGGGAATCTGCGTTGATTTCATATTCGGACTTGTCAATCTTCACGAGCGGGTTCTTGCGAATCCAGTCGATGTACTCTTTGGTCCATTCCACGGCGTATTTTTCATCACCGCTGGTGCGGTATGCAAGGCCCATAGGCATAAACCATTTGTGGCGGTGCAACTGCCAGCGGAGTTCATTGTCCTGAACCGGCCAATAGCGCCAATTGATGTCTTCGCCATAGAAATAAGAAGGCTGGTAGCCCTTGTGGGAGAAGAACTTGTGCTCAAGGGCCTCGTCAGCCCATTTCTGCTGTTCCTTGTTGATTTTCACCTTCTTGGCATTCCTTATTTCCGGTGTGCAGATGCCCTTGCGGTTGCGGTAATAGTCCAAAAGGGCAGCCGCTGCGGCATTGTCGTCACCGCTTTGATGTGCGGCCTTCACGCTGGCAAGTCCGGGTGCATTGAGATTCAGTAGTTCGAAGACTTCCGGCTTGAGCTCAGGTTCGGTGTTCTTCCAGGTGCTTTCCTGGGCGCCGAGAGTCGGGACTAAAGCCAAGGCTGCGGCAATGGTTATCAGTATGTGTTTCATAATCAGAGAGTTTTATAAGTCAAACCTTTGAGGGCCATATAGCGTTTGATGGCCTCGAGGAAATAGTAATCTGCGTAGTTGAGAGGTGTGTCGATTTCGGAACCGTGATGGAGCGAGCCTACTGAGTGCTTGAGTACAAATCCGCAATTGGTGCCCGGTTCTGCGAGATAGTCCGGACCTGCAAGACTGCGGAGGAGTTTCTCGGCGTAGTCGTAATATTTCTGCCCGTCCTGAACGAAGCCGCCCAGTTCAAAGAGGGCGCAGGCAGTCACGGCAGCGGCTGAGGCATCACGTGGAGTCTTGTCGGATGCAGGAGCATCATAATCCCAATATGGGACACCGTCCTGTGTGGTCACCCGGGACATTATCATATCCGCAATCGCACAGGCGAAGTTGAGATATTTCTCATCCTTGAACTGACGGTAGCAGGCGGTATAGCCATATACACCCCAAGCCTGTCCGCGAGCCCAGGCAGAGTCATCGTTCTTGCCCTGGAAGGTCTGGCGGCACTGCACTGTGCCATCGTTATTGTAACTTACCACGTGCCAGGAGGTGTGGTCCTCACGGAAATGGTTGGCCATAGTCTTGTCGGCGTGGCGGCGTGCTACATCGAGGTATTTGTTGTCGCCGGTGAGACGGTTGGCTTCGAAAAGCAGGTCGAGGTTCATCATATTGTCAATGATGACAGGGAAATTCCAAGGTCCGAAGTCCCAGGAACGGATTGCTCCGATATTGCTGTCGAAACGGGAGCAGAGATTGTCTGCGGTGTTGACTATCACGGATTTGATGGTGTCGGCAGGACTGAGCCTGAGGGCATTTCCATAGCTGCACTCAATCATGAAGCCCAGGTCGTGGGTCTCAGTGTAACTGCTTATCGGAAACAGGATATTCGTATAGTCTTTGGCATACGGGAGGAGTTCTTTGTTGCCGGTCAATTCGTAGGCATACCAGAGCGAGCCCGGGAAGAATCCGCTGGTCCAGTTGTAGATGTCACAAGTACGCAGTTTGCCGAGCAATTCAGGAGCGCACTGCTTGCGGAGACTGTCCCTGAAGATGGCCGGGTCCTGGTCCAGCTGCCATCCCAGGAAATCCAGATCGTAGCCCACCCAGATTGAGCGTGGCATTTCACCTGGTCCCTCAAGTTCGACCGCTTGGCTCAAAAGTTGGCTTACGGAGGTGTCAATGGCGTTCTTGAGCCAGAGATTTTCGTCGCGGCAGGTGCAGGAAACTGCAAGAAGCAGAGCCGCAATGAGTGTCAGTTTGAGTGTATTTTTCATTTTGTGATCATTTTTTGAGGATTACTTATTCCCAACCGGGGTTCTGTTTGAATTGTTTGCAAAGGTCTTTTTCACGCTGAGGAATCGGGAGGAGTTCGCTCTTGTCCTTGACGGTGTACTTGGCCACCACATAGTTGTAGCTCGTGTTGTTTTCACTCCAGTTCCAGAGTGCCCTGAGCTCATTGTCAGTCTTCTGGATGGTTTCATAATAGATGCCCCATCTCACAAGGTCGGTGCGGCGGTGGCCTTCGAAGGCAAGTTCATAAGCACGTTCCTTGCGTACAGCCTCACGGAAGGACTCATAGTCGAGCCCTGAAAGGTCGCAGACACTTGTGTCGTCCGGATTTCCGTAACCACGCCTGCGGACTTTGTTGATGGCGGAATAAGCCTCTGTTGTCGGGCCGCCGTAAACTTCATTCAAAGCCTCGGCATAGAGAAGGAGCACATCGGAATAACGGAGGAAGTACCAGTTGATATTGGACTTGTCGTTGTTGATGAGCCTGTTGGATGCTTCCACATATTTCTGCTCATCCCATTTTGCAGGGGTGTAGGTCTGCTTTTCCTTCTGTTTCTTGAGAGGGTTGGCATCGTTTGCAAGAGCCGTTTCTTCGGTATCGCTGGAACCTTTGCAGATAAGCACCTTGTCATTGGAGTATTTGTAATTCGCAACAGAAAGATTCATCCTGAGGTCTCCCGGGTGCTCTTTCCACTCTGTGGTGAAAGTGAGGAGAGCGTACTGGTTGGCTGCACAGCTGCCCCTGACTCCGGCCAAAGCAGTGGTCCTGACGCCGTTCCATTTGCCTATTCTGCCGCAAGGGTCAGATGATCCGCTTCCGGCCGTCGGGCTGTAGAAGGAAATCTCGATGAGGCTTTCCGTTGGGTCCCATATACCGTTGCAGGTATTCTTCCATAGCTGTTCGTAATCTGGGAGAAGGTCGTGCTTGCCGGATTTGATAAGCCTTCCGGCTATGTCTGCAGCTGCCTGCCACTTGTCCGTATCCTGAACCGGCCATCCTGCCCAGGTGCAGTAAACCTTTGCGAGCAGGCCCATTGCGGAGCCCTTGGAGAAACGGTAGCGGCTATCGCTTCTGTAGATGTCATCGGCTGCGTAAGGCAGGACTTCGATGGCATAGAGAAGGTCCTTTTCAATGAATTCATATACTGCACGCGGATCTGCCTGAAGCAGAGTGGAAGGGTGCTCGTAGGACATTGCAGTGGAGGTCATCAGAGGAATGTTGTTCCATCTGCGGACAAGTTCGAAATAGAACATTGCCCTCAGACAACGGGCCTCGGCAATATAAATCACCGAATTCATATAGTCCTCCTCGGTGAAGGAATCCATATTGACCGAAATTCTCTCAAGAAAATCGTTGGCGCGATAGACCCCCTTGTACAGGACCTGCCAGGTTTCCTGAATGTGTGACTGGGTGGTCGGGAATGCGTTTGTCGGCACATTTCGCCAGTTCTCCGTCGTGCTGCCCTCAACCTGGGAAATGTCTGTTCCCATATTCAGGAAGAAGGAGAGGTTCATTCCATAGGCCGCATCCTCTATCAAAGTCCTGTACACGCCCAGCAGCACAGATTCCGCTTCCTTGGCATTGGTGATATAGTCCTTGCTCTCGACCTCGGTAAGACTCTGCTCGGTGAGGAAATCGCAGGACACCGTTCCGAACATCAAGGCGAGTATGAGTATTATGATATTTGTCTTTTTCATTTTCTGGATGGATTAGAATTGAAGATCAAGTCCGATGGTGAATACGCGGCTGCGTGGATATGCTCCCCAGTCCAAGCCCGGAGTCATAGGGTTGGATGCCGCCGTGCTCACTTCAGGGTCATAGCCGCTGTAGTTCGACACACAGAACAGGTTCTGCGCAGAGGCATAGAGCCTGAGCTTGGAGATTTTGGCCTGCTCGGTCCATTTGCGCGGCAAGGTGTAACCAAGGGTTATGTTCTTGAGCCTGAGGAACGAACCGTCTTCCACAAACCTCGAATAGACATCGTTGGTTACGTAACCGTCAGCTTTAGGTACAGTATTGGAGGCATTGGTCGGGCTCCATCTGTCTGCCACTTCGGCGAGGAAGTTTCTTCTTCCCAAGCGTGTCTGGGTGGCATAGAGACGGGTGGCATTGTAAACGTCGTTGCCATAATTGAACTGGAACATAAAGCTGAAATCCACTCCGTAGAAGTTGAAGGTGTTGGTGATACCTCCGTAGAAGAGAGGCAGGGTATTTCCGATTACGGTGCGGTCGTCAGTGGTGATTTTGCCGTCTCCGGTCACATCCTTGTACTTCACGACTCCAGGTTCAACTCCGCCGGTGTAGAGAGTATTGTCCACCACTCCCGGCTTGAGGGCATAGGTTCCGTCAGGGTTTACGGTGAAGTCGTCGCTCTGATAGATGCCGTCGAACTCATATCCGTAAATCAAACCGAGGGACTGGCCCACAATTGCGCGGTAGTCGTAGGCAGTGAAGTTGCTGTCGAAACCGGAGCGGGCTTCATAATACTGGGCACCGTCTGCAAGTTCCACGAGTGTGTTCCTGATGAAGGAGATGTTGAAATTGGTCTGCCAGAGGAAGTTCTTCTTGTCTATATTGGTGCTCATAAGGCTGAACTCCAGACCCTGGTTGCGGATTTTTCCGACATTCCTCATCTGACTTGCAAAACCTGAGGAATGTGCAAGCTGCTGGAGGATGAGCAGGTCCTTGGTGTCCTTGTTGAAGAGGTCGATTGTGAAAGTGAGCCTGTCCTTGAAGAAGCCGAAGTCCATACCTACATTCACTGTGGATGAGCCCTCCCACTTGAGGTCGCTGTTCTGGAGCTGCTTCGGAGTCATAACCGTGACGATGTCGCTTCCGATTCCGTATTTGTAAGGAGTGTAGAGGTCAAGGGAGAGGAAGTTGGCGATGCGGTCGTTACCCACCGTTCCCCAACCTGCACGGAGCTTGAGATTGGATATGTGGCGTGCGTTCTTCATGAATTTCTCCTTGTTGATTCTCCAGGCTGCGGAGAAGGACGGGAAGAATCCCCATTTGTTCTTCTCGGAGAACACCGTGGAACCGTCGGCACGTATGGTACCTGTGATAAGGTAGCGGTCGTTGAAATTGTAGTTTGCACGGGCGAAGAAGGAGAGCAGAGAGTTGCTGCCGGCAAAGGACTTCACTGAACTTGGAGTGGCTCCGAGCGCCAGGTTGTCATTGCCGAAGTTGTCGAAGGGGAAGTCCATAGCCTGTGCATAGACATATTCCTGCCTCATCTGGGAGGCCTCCTCACCTATCATTATGTCATAGCTGTGCTTTCCGATTTTCTGCTTCCAGGTGAGCTGGTTGTAGTTCACCCAGCGCAGTTGCTTGGTGGTCTGGCTGGAACCGTAAGGGCTTTCTCCGTTGCGGTATGCCTCCTTGGAGCCGTTCTTGTAGAAAATGTCGTTGCGGATGAAGGTGGTGTTGTAGGTGGCTGCCGTCTTGAATGTGAGGCCCTTGACTATTTCCCAGGTGAGGGCCACGTTGCCGGACCACTGGTCAGCCTTCTTGGTGTTGGTGACATTCTGGTTCTGGTGGATAGGGTTCACCTGTGCGAGAGACTCACCGCCTTCAAGCATTTCAAGGTCAATAGGGGAATTTATGAGTTCCTCGTTGGTCATTTTGAGACCTCCGGTAGGCCTTGCGCTGATAATCTGGGCGAGGGTGTTGAAACGTCCGTTGTCTGCAGTGGTTCCGGCTCCCCTCTTGTTTGTGCGGGCGTAGTTGATTGTGCCGTCGAAGGTTACATTTTTCCAAAGTTTCTGGGTGAAACGTACCTTGGCATTGGTCTTTGTGAATCCGCTGTTGATGAAGATACCATCCTCGTCATAGTGGGAAAAGAGCATAGAGTACTTGGTCTGGTCGGTACCTCCGGTCACGGTGACGTTGTGGTCCTGAGACCAGGTCGGACGGAAGGTGAGGGCCTGCCAATCTACAGTCTCCACATTGCGGTAGTCTTCAACGCTGTTGTAGAGGAAAGTCTCGGTGGCAGTATTCGGCTTGTAGTACGCACCGGTGTAGCTGCTGTTGATTTCGCCCTGAATCTTCACGAATTCATAAGCATCCAGCACCGGAAGTTCCTTAGGGATAATGCGGTAGGTTGCGGAACCGTTGTAGGTCACTACCGGACGGCCTGTCTTTCCGGACTTGGTGGTGACCATAACGACACCGTTTGCTGCCCTCGAACCATAGATTGCGGATGAGGACGCGTCCTTAAGCACCTCGATAGACTCGATGTCCGCCTCGGAAAGAAAGTCGATATTGTCCACCTGGAATCCGTCCACTATGTAGAGCGGAGAGTTGTCGCCGCTAAGGGTGCCGACACCGCGTATGTTCACGGAAAAGCCGGAACCCGGAGTACCGTCGCTTTGGGTAATCTGCACACCTGCAATCTGACCGCTGAGGGCACCGATTACTGAACTTGTCTGATATCCCTCAATGGCCTCGGAGGTAATTGATGCAACGGAACCGGTAAGGTCGCTTCTTTTGACTGCGCCATAGCCCACGACCACGATTTCATCGAGCAACTGGTTGTCCGGCTGGAGTTTGATGGTGACATTGTTCTGTCCCAAGGCAACAAGTTCCTGTTCCTTGTAGCCGATATATGAGATCACGAGTTTGGTTCCCTTCTTCACCTTGATGCTGAACTTTCCGTCCAGGTCGGTGATTTCTCCGGTGTTGGTGCCTGCGACAATTATGCTGGCTCCCGTGAGAGGCAGGTCCTGTTCGTCAACGACTGTACCGGTGACTGTGAGGTTCTGGGCGGACAGTCCGAGCGTCACGAGGAGGACGCTCAGGCTGACTGCCAACCTTCTTATTATATTATTGAAAGTCATATCGTTAAGTTTATTTTATCATTCAAAGTTCGGGTCGAGCCAGATGGCTACAGGATTGATTGCGGTGCCATTGTTTACGGCTGTCGATGAGGAATTGGTGTAGGTTATCTCTCCGAAGAAGACTCCGTCTGCCCATCCTCCGTCATATTGCCATAGACCCGGATTGACCTGAACATACCATTGTCCCTTGACAAGGTATGCCGGCGATTTGGCAAGTTGGGACTCGTCCTTGGGGGTGTCCTTTTTGTTGATTTGGACACCCGAGTAATAGGACATAGGAACCTTGCTTCCGTAGTTAACAACCCCGTTCTTGAGATTGAGTCCTGTTGCAGCCGAGAAAGCGTCCCAAATATAGGTGAGGAAGGAACCGGAATCCTTCTGCATACCCGATACGAATGCCTTGCCGTCGCTGCCCTTACCGTTTATATTGTAATAGTAGAAGTTCCTCCTGAAGTCCATATCGAATACGGACTCATCCACGCTTCCGGTAAATTCAGGCGCTTGCGTGCGTCCGCCAGTCTTAGGATTGATACGGAAGAAGAACGGCCGGAATCTGACATTGATTGCCGCATCTGCCGAGAAGTCGATTGCCAGTGGCAGAGTGACGGACCAGGTGTTGAGCGCATCTTCAGGGTCGGTGGTGGTGCAATTCACGAGGACCACTCCGATCTGCTGTCCTGCAGTCTCATTGGTTTCAAAACTCAAAGCTCCGGTGGCTTCATTCACTGAGGCCTTGGTGGTCTTGTGCTGTCCTGCAAGGGTGTAAACCGCACCTGACTTAGGATTGATGTCACTTTCCTGAACTGCAATGGTCATATCGAGCAGTTCGGCTTCATCCTTTACCCTGTACTGGCTTGCTCCATTGACCTGTTCCCTTGTGAGGCTGAGATTGTTGCCGTAGTAGAAATAGGTGAAATAATATGGATTTTCGGCTATTTCAAGCTGGAGTTTCGCCTCGGAAGACTCAAGTCCTTCGGATGTTGCGACAACTTCTATTTCGTAATTGCCCTGAGCAAGAGCGTTGCCCTTTGCAGCACTGATGGAGCCGGTTGCTGTGTCAATGCTAAGATATTTGCAATATGCAGCACCGGCATTCTTGAATGAATATACATATCCGGCAGGCATAGGCACTGAAGGGACTATCGTCCATCCGGTATGCTCCTTTCTTACGGCAGGGTCGTATTTGAGGTCCACCTTTTCGAAGACTGTGAATTTAACCACCTCGCTGAATACTCCGCGCGGGCTTGAGGCATCGAAGCTTGTGGTGACGCAGCGTATGTCCACTGCATATTCGCCTTCAGTCCAGGAACCCTTGATGAGGCTGAGCACATTGTCCTTGAGGCTGAGCTTGCCGTTCCAGTCGAATTCGGCTCCGTCTTTTCTTGCTTTCTCAATTGAGTAGGAGAGAATTTGGGCAGACTCGCCAGACGGAGTGATGGTGTAGGACTTCAGCTCTTCCTGAGATGACGGGTCAAGAGTCTTGATTTCGATGGATGATGGCTGGTTGTCCGAAACAAGTGCCTCAGGCATACCTGCGATACACTTGACACAGAGCACATTGTCGGAAGATAGTTCCTGACCTGCATATCTGTAGGAAACGGAGACCTTGTATTCCCCCACCTTTGCATCCTCAACTTTTGCAAAACATATGTCGGCATTGCCGTCTATGCTTACGAGACCGTTCCAGTCAATGGCTTCACCGTTCACGGTGACGCTCTTTATGGCTATGTCCGTCGGAACAGCATCCTCGAATTTCGCCTTATAGATTGCGCTCTGATTCTGATAGAAATCAGGTGTTTCCGGATAGCTCAGAACAACAGGCTTGGCCGCAACCTTGAAAGTGACAGCATCTGCGAAGAGTCCGGTTGCACTCTCCGAAGGATAAGTTTCGGTGTTTACCTTGACATCTGCCACATAGTCTCCGATTACCCACTCGTCCGACTTTGCAGGAGTAATGGTTCCCTGCTTGTAGTCAGCCACAAAGAGAGTTTCCCCATTCTCAAGGGCCTCCCCGTTTTTGCGGACATTGCGGATTTCGAGCCCGAGTATCGGAGCAGCTTCATTTTCTGTTACAATGCTCACGAATGGCAGGACGGCTTCGGAATTTGTACCGAGGTCTTCAAACCTCACATCGAGAGCTGCAGGGTTGAAATTCAAGTCCGGCATACCCGGAATGATGCTCACTGCAAGGGCATTGCTGAAAATATATTTCCGTCCGTCAACATTGCAGGTAATGCTGAGGTAATAGTCACCGGGGAGGATGTCAACAGGTGCGGAAACGGTAATTTCACCGCTTTTGCTGTCTATGGAGAACATATTGCCTTTCCATTGGGTTTCTCCATAGAAAACCGACTGTATGGCAAAATCTGCAGGAGTGCCGCTCTCCACCTGTGGCATTACGGTCACGGTCTTGTTCGGGATGAGGCCTTTCACGGGATTGTAGGACACCGCCGTGACAGTCTCAGGCTGCACCGGGTTCTCCCTCACGCAGGAGGAAAGGAGCACTCCGGCAAGGGCAGCCGATATAAATATGCTTTTGCTTTTCATAATCATCTGTGTTATTCGAGGTAATCCTTGTCAATCCAAAGTGCTAAAGGTACTATTCTCTGTGCTGCAGGTGCACCTCCCAGGCCTGTTGCGGTCGTGGCAAAGGTCATCTGGCCGAAGAACACTCCGTCTGCCCAGCCGTCATCATACCACAAGCCCCTGTTGGCTACGACCGTAAACTGGTTCACGCCGGCTGCTCCGTCCACATAGCAAGGGGATTTGGCAAGATCCTCGGCGGTCTTAAGCTTGTCTCCGTTCCAGTACGCCACAGGAAGTTTCGCACCATAGTTGGTACTTCCATAGCTCTTCCACAGATGTTCCAGGAATGGACAAGGGGAAGAAGCATTGTTGAGCACTCCGCTCTCCATTTCAGTGCCGTCGGAACGGACACCTTCGAGGTTGTAATAGCAGAAGTCGCGACGGAAATCCAGATAGAAGTTGGCAGGATCTGCACCGGTTATCACAGGCACGACTGATCTGCCTCCCTCCTTCGGATTGAACCTCAGAACAAAAGGATTGTACTGGACACTGACACCTTCCGTTTCGCCCGAGAAGTCTATGAATACAGGCATAGTTACGGAGAAGTTGTTGTCCGGGTCGGCTGGGTCCTGGGTCTTGGCAGTGACGAAGACGAGTCCGAGAGTCTGGGCTGCATAGCCATCCTCAACAAAAGAAAGTTTGCCTGTGGCAGCATCAATTTCGGTTCCCTTGAGCTGGCGTTTGACTGACCTGCTGAATGTCACGGAGGCCCCGTTCGGAATGTCGGATCTCTGTATATTGAGTTCGAGGTTCACGAGTTCCTGTGCAGAAGTGACCCGGTACTGGCTTACACCTGAGGTTGCGGTTTCAGAAAGACCGAGATTGTTGCCGTAGGAGAAATATGAGAAATAGTAAGGGTTAGGCTCTATGGTAAGCTTCAGTGTAGCAGTTTTTGTGTCCTTGTCCTTGCCGTTGCGGGCAGTCACTCCTATTTCATAGGTACCTTCCGGAAGCCTGTTGTATTTGTCTGCCGAGATTATGCCCGTATTCACATCCAGGCTGATGTATTTTGTGTATTCGGCATCCTTGTCCGTGAACTCGAAACTGCGGGCTCCCGTAAGTCCGGCTGCCGGTGCAACGCTCCAGGCCAAAGCTTTTTTCCTTGAGAAGTCACTGTAGGCAAAGCCCTCTATAGGAGGTATGAAATCCACAACCTCTATGCTGTATGCCCTCTTGAAGCATACCGGTTCATCGCAGAAATCGTTTTTGACGTAAACGTCAATGCTGTAGGTATTGCCCTTGACAAGTCCGTGTCCCTCATTTATGGATATGACTCCGGTGGCAGGATCTATGACTATCTTGTCTGTCTCCGGATTGGTCTTGAGCGAGTATTCGAGACCGTCTTCCGAGCCTGTGAGCTGCGGAACTGCGGATTTGAAAGAAGTAGGCTCATTGCTTTCCTCCTCAATGAGTCCGCTGTCCGGGATATAGGAAATGGAAGCAGGTGCGGAAACCACCCTGATTGCCACTGCATCCGGGAAGAGTCCCACCTGACTCTCATTGGAATAGGATCTGGTGGTGAGTTTGAGGTCGAGGGTATAGGTACCCACTTCGAAAGGCCCGCCCTTGATGACTGAAATGACACCGGTGTTGGAAATGGCGAACATAGGCTTGGTGACATTGTCCACGAGCACTCCGTCCTTCTTCACGTTCCTGATGGTGTAGGTTTCAATCTTGATGTGGTCGCCTTCTGTAACGACCTGTGCAGTCGGAAGTTCAGCAGGGCTGTCCTCTGCAAGGTCGGCAATGTTGAGCAGGAACTCTTCCGGAGACATACTTATGCCTTCCGGGATGCCGTTCACAAAACTGACCTTCACCTTGTCGGGAAAGTAAAGTTGCTGACCATTTACGTTGCAGGAGATGGAGATGTAATAGTCTCCGGGCATAGTGTTGCGCTGTCCTGCCACTGCAATCAGACCAGTAGTGGAATTGATGGTGAATTCCGGTCCGGAATAGAATGCATCTTCGAAAGTGACTTTAGTGATGGCGAAGTCCGAAGGTGTGCCTCCCTTCCAGGTTGGAGAGAGATTCACAGTGATGTTCTGGGCTATCTCCACCACATCCGGATAGTATAATTTGAAACCGTCCTCATCGAGTTTTTCCTTGCTGCAGGCACACAGTACCAGCAGGCTGAGAGCGAGGTTTCTGAATTGTTTGATGGACATATTATATAATTTTAGTGTTTATAAGCTGTAGGAGATATAGTGCGGTGTGCCGTCAATCGTGACTTTCACCGAAGAGCCTTCGGAATGGTAGGCACCGTTTCCGGTCTCTGAGTTATCGGTGAATTCAGCCGTGATTTCAGGAACGGTGTTGCCGAAAGGATAGAGCACTGTTACAAAGCGGGCAGTCTTGTCTGCATCCTTGACATTGGATAATCTGTAGCCTGCCCTCTGGCCGCTGACATAATCCAACTTGTTGGAAACGTTGCTGTTCACACTTGTGGTTGCAATTCCGTTGTCGTATTCCGCGAAAGTCTTGACAAAGAGATTGTTGCCGTCCGCGAAATTGGTGACTGCCTGACCTTCAGATATGGAGGTCGGTGCTTCATCCGTGGTGGCAAGATGCATATTCACCGTAACAGTGTTCTGAGCTCCGCCATACACATCGTCGATTACCACGAGGTATTTCCTGTCCACGAAAACAAATGCCCTCCGGTGCTGAATGCCGTCCTTAAGCAGATGCCTGGTCACGAGGATTTCGTTGCCGTCCACTGTGCCGGATTTGAGCAATTCCACTTCCTGTGCCCCGGAAACATAGCTTGAAGTGCCGAGGGTTACGGTGTTGTGATTGGCTGTGGCAGCATAGTCGCGGCGGTTCGCGTCTGTATTATAGGAATATACGCCCGCATCCGGCAGGAAGTTGCGGCCTTTGTGCCAGAATGAGAAGGTGCCGTTGTCCGCCTGACAGTGCCAAGCAGAGAGAGGGTTCTCATTATTCTTTACAACTATCATTGTGGAGGATGTGGTCCATCCGTTACGCATCATAAAATAGCCTCCTTCAGGATATTGGGCAGTGAGGGATTCCGGATGTGCACCCTGCTTGCCGGATGTGGCCATCCATTTGAAATACTGGTCTTCCGGGAAGGTCTGGGAATACAGGTTGAAATTCTTCACCAGCACGCTTTTGCTGTAGGAAGATGCACGGGTGTCGTTCCAGTTGTCGATGCTGTAGTCCGGATAGGTGATGTCTGCCACGAAGGTCATTGCCTTGTGCAATTTGGTCAGGAAGTCATTACCGATGAGATTCTGGCAGTTGTTGTAATCTGCAAGAGTGGAAATGTTGATAAAGTCGGCAATTGCTGCAATATGATAGCTCGGATCAAGTTCGACAAGCACTCCGTCATCGAAGAACTGATTGTCGAGTTCCTGCTTGAGAAGATTGCAGGCCTCGCTTGCCCAGGTGCCGGCATTCTTGAATTCAGGCATAAGGATACCTGCTGTGGCAACGGCCTGGAGCTGGGTTACACGGATATTTGAATCCGGATAATAGGTGTTGCGGATAAGTTCGACCTGATGTGCAAACATAGTCAGGACTGTGCTCAACCAGGCAGGTGTGAGATTATCCGAACACATATAATAAGAGAGTATGTTTATCTGGGAAAGCACTCTCTCGGCAACCTGAAGACCCTTCCACTGATAATCCACGTCGTTTTCAGCACCTCCGGGAGGCGGAAAACCGGGGTTCTCGCCCGGGAATTGGTAAAAATTGAGCCAGGATTGATATACGGTCTGCCAGTTCTCGAAATATCTTTCGTCACGGGTTGCACGGTAGAGTTTTGCCTGGGGTTCCATCCACTGGTGACGGTGTTTCTGATAGCGGAATTCCTGGCTTGTGACTCCGTCGGGCACATATTCCCAATTGATGCCCAAGTCCTTGTCAGCGAAGGAATAATAGATTTGCGCTCCAGATACCGGATCATTGGACTCATAGAAATTGCGGACGTAGAAACGGGTTTCAAGCGCCTGGTCCGCAATATTCTTCTCGCTTGCGGTGAAGGCGGGAGCAACAAGGTCTATGAAAGGATTCACGACATTGGTGCGGTTGCGGTAATAGTCCAGAAGTTCAGCTGCAGCCAACCCGTTATTTCCGGATTCAAATGCTGATTTCACCTTCCCCAACCCGGGGTAATCGAGATTCAGGAGGTCAAAAATGCTTGTGTCAAAACCTTCAGGGGTTTCAGGAGAAACGAGGGAAGGAAGTTCCCTGTCGATATTGCCTGTCTTGCCTTGTTCAAGTCCCTCTTTGGTACAGGAAACAATCACGGCAAAAGACAGTGCAAAGCCTAAGAATGTTTTTACGGTCATAGTTAGTGTTTTAATTTTTGTATGCAAAGTTAGTTTTCATAGTGCGGGACGCAGTTTCGTATTGTTTGCGAGTTTGTAAACTTTGTGCTTTTAACTTTATTTTTGTTCAAATTACCGCAAATTTTGTTGAAAGAACGCCATATTTGAATGCGTTTCGAACATTTTTGCAGTAAATATACACAAATTCAAAGAAATAGGCACAATACCGAACAAAAGCAAAGTGGATACAATATAAAGTGCTGCGCTAAAGATATAACTTTGTATAAAGAGATTACACAAGGTTTTCGCATAATAATAATGAGCGTTATCAAATCGATTCTAAAATTTGCTACATTTTTCGTTGCTGCTTCAACGATATCCTGCAACAAGGAGCAATTGGTTCCTGGTGACAGCAGGAAAGAAATTGCGGAAATCCGGTTCAGTTCAACCTACCCAAGTATGAGGACAACAAATGAGGGCGAAAATGTCATCTGGAACTCAGGCGACCGAATTTCAGTGACTTATCTCGCCTCCAACTCCTGGGCATCATCCCTCAGCACCTCCGAGCCCCTGGCCGGGGACTGCGAACTTGCTGAATTCACCGTACCCGTGGAACTGAGCGCATCCATAAGCAGCAAAACCCGTTTCTACGCTATCTATCCGGTCTCAGCCGTAGATGCTGGATCAAGCACAATTCCGGTCATCAATGTCACTGTCCCGACAGTCCAGAGTCCTTCAGACGGCAATTTCGACAAGGATGCGGACCTGATGTGGGCATATTCAGAAAAGACCTACTCCGCAATACCGGAGGAGAGCGTGCCCCTGATATGGGACCGGCCGCTTGCAC
>JALFCH010000122.1 GCA_022771245.1 Rikenellaceae bacterium
CTGTTTCACTTTTGAACTCATAACCTTCCCTTATGAGCGCCTTCTTGAGCAGAGCCCAGTTTTCGATGATACCGTTGTGGATGAGGGCGATGTTCTCAGTGCAGGAATAATGGGGATGCGCATTCACGGAATTAGGTTCTCCGTGGGTGGCCCATCTTGTATGTGCAATGCCGCAACTTCCTTCGACATCCTTGCCTTCTACAAAATTCTCAAGAGCCGAGACCTTCCCCTTGCATTTATAAACATTCAGCTCTCCGTTTTTGCCGACCAGGGCGAAGCCTGCGCTGTCATAGCCCCTGTATTCGAGTCTGTGCAAGCCCTTAATAAGAATAGGATAGGCATTTCTGTCTCCCACATAACCAACGATTCCACACATGGTTTTTTCAATTTATAAAACAAAAGCGACACGAACCCGATGCTGTTGTACGGATTCGAGCCGCAAAATTAGCTATTTTCTGAAAACTCGCAATATGCTGAGTGTTAAAGAGTAGCAAGAAGTTCACGATACTTCGGAAGAGGCCACAATTCGTCGTCGATAATCATCTCCAGAGCATCGATATGTTCGCGCATTTCAGACATCTTTGCCCTCACATCCTTTTCGTAGCCCTTTGCCCGTTCAGGGATGTCCGGGTTGCGGTTGAGCTTGTGTCTGGTTTCCACCATCACGGCTGATGCGGAACGGATTGCATTGACGTGGCTGATGATTTCCTTGAGGGTTTCGATTTCATCCTTGGCCAGGTCCTCCAGTTGAGAAGGGAAGACCTCATTGATGCCCTTGATGTTCTCGATGAGGACATTCTGGTAGCGTATGGCTGTCGGAATGATGTGGTTGGCTGCCATATCCGCTGCAATTCTGGACTCAATCTGGACTTTCTTCAGGAAGGTCTCGTTCTTGATTTCGTAGCGGGCGTTGAGTTCCACTTCATTCAGAACCTTGAATTTTTTGAACAGGGCCACGCTCTCCGGACGGAGATACTCCTTGAATGCCTCAGTGACATTGTTGGCGCTGCGCAATCCCCTCTTGGAAGCCTCGGCAATCCACTCCTCACTGTAACCGTTGCCTTCGAAACGGATATTCTTGGACGCGATGATGAACTGTCTGATGACCTGGAGAATGGCCTCGTCTTTCTTCACTCCCTTCTCCACAAGTTCCGCAACGCTTTCGCTGAACTGGGTAAGTTCCTCAGCCACAGCTGTATTGAGCACTATCATAGGCATTGAGCAGTTGCAGGACGAACCGGTTGCACGAAACTCGAACCTGTTTCCGGTGAATGCGAACGGAGATGTGCGGTTACGGTCTGTATTGTCCAGCAGAATCTCAGGAATCTTGCCTATGTCGAGCTTGATTTCGGTTTTCTCGTCCGGAGTGAGCTTCTTGTCGTTAATTCTGGCCTCAATGGAGTCGAGCATACTATTGAGTGTGGCTCCGGTGAAGACTGACATAATTGCAGGAGGTGCCTCATTGCCGCCCAGACGGTGTGAGTTGGTCTCGGATGCTATGGATGCCATAATCAGGGAACCGTAATCGGATGCTGCCTTGAGCGTGCAGACAAAGAACGCAAGGAACTGGATATTGCTCTTCGGGGTGCGTCCAGGTGCAAGGAGGTTCTGCCCGTTGTCGGTGGCCATTGACCAGTTGCAGTGCTTTCCGCTTCCGTTGATGCCGGCAAAAGGTTTCTCGTGGAAAAGGACCTTGAGATGATGCTTGGTGGCGACATTCCTCATCACGGACATCAGAAGCAGGTTATGGTCCACTGCGATATTGACTTCCTCAAACTGTGGAGCACATTCGAACTGGTTTGGAGCCACTTCATTATGCCTGGTCTTGACAGGAATGCCCAATCTGTAGGCCGCATCTTCAAAATCCTTCATAAAGGCCTCCACCCTCTGAGGAATTGCTCCCCAATAGTGGTCTTCGAGCTGCTGGTCCTTGGCTGCCGTGTGGCCCATAAGAGTCCGTCCGGTCTGAATGAGGTCCGGGCGGGCGTTGTAGAGAGCCTCGTCCACAAGGAAATATTCCTGCTCCCAACCGAGGGTAGGAAAAACTTTGGTGACATCCTTGTCGAAAAGCTGGCAGACATCCACCGCCGCCTTGTCAAGTGCAGCCATTGATTTGAGCAGCGGTGTCTTGAAGTCGAGAGCCTCACCTGTATAAGAGACAAAAATACTTGGAATACAAAGGGTTCCGTCTATAATGAAGGCTGGAGATGAAGGGTCCCAGGCACTGTATCCTCGGGCTTCAAAGGTGTTGCGCAAACCGCCGCTCGGGAAGGATGACGCATCAGGCTCCTGCTGGGAGAGAAGATTTCCGCTGAAATACTCGAAACTTTCCCCACCAAGGTCAGGATTGAGGAAGGCATCGTGTTTTTCTGCCGTCGAGTCGTTGAGGGGCTGGAACCAGTGGGTATAGTGGGTGGCTCCTCTTTCCATAGCCCAGACTTTCATACCTTCTGCCACCTGGTCTGCAATGCTGCGGTCTATTCTGCGACCGTGCTCTATAGCCTCCACCACGCTTTCATACACAGATTTTGAGAGATACCTTTTCATCTGTGAGAGCGTGAACACGTCTTTGCCGAAGATTTCGGACTTCTTTGATGCCACTTCTGACACTGCCACCGGTTTGCGGGAGTGCATAATGTAAAGTGCATCGAACCTTTGATTTTTCATAAGTATTATTTTTACACTACTGATTTTCCGAAGGTCATACCCTTACCTGTTCTGCTGACCAGGATACGGGTATGTAAAAAACACTACTACTAACGGTTCCGGAATCCTCGCCATATTGGCATTGACAAAAAATGCCGCCGGATTGAGTTCCGACGGCAAATATATGGATTTCGGCAAAAACACCAAAATTATTAGGGGTGTTTTTGAAATTTTTTGCAATTTTTTGCTTGCAC
>JALFCH010000012.1 GCA_022771245.1 Rikenellaceae bacterium
CGTCAGATTTGAATTGGATTTTCGAGGTCAGATTTTCACCCGAAGAAGGAGCATAGCCGTAGCTATGTGACTGATGAGGGAGGAAATATGGACCGAAAAGATTTTCAAAGATGATGCAGGTTATTTTTTGAGGATTACTTAGTTGTTCTTGTTGTTTGGGTTGTACTTCTTGTTGACGTACTCCTTGTAATAATAATCCAGATTTGCGGGAGCATTGGTGAATCCGCAGTTGTTGCCCTTTTTGTCCTTACCCTCCTGAGGGAAAACCAGAGCATCCGGCACCCAGAGGTCAAGGCAAGGATGATAGAGCAGCCAGTCCGGAAGCTCTCCTCTCATACGGTTCAGATTCATAGTCAGAAGCTTGGTGTTTGGAAGCACCTTAGGCAGACCTATCAGCTTCTGTGGCAGTGTGTCACAGGCATTCACCTCCTCAGCTGTCCACTTCTGGAAATCGGGATCGTCCTTCAGGTCAGGGATAGTGCCCTGAAGATAGTTCACCGAAAGCACCAGAGTGTCCAGATTATCCCACTTGAGGAACCTCTTTGGGAAACTGAGATTACCGGCATCGTCCACGTCCGGCTCGTTGATGAATCCCCCCGGTTTCTTTTCAATCGAATTGTACAGGTCATAGATTACGTGACGCTGGTTGGCGTTCAATATGAGGCTGTGCAACTTCGTAAAAATATCCGGATCGAGTATGTCGGGCAGCTTCTCGAAATTGTTGCTGGACAAATCGAGGAACTCCAGATTTTTCAGCTTGGTGAAACTCTCAGGCAGGGTCACAAGTCCGTAAGCACTGATGGTAAGCCTCTTGAGCCGGGTAAGTTCACAGATATGCTCACCGGGATCGAGGTCCTTGAGGAAGGTGTTGGAATTGCCGAAGAAAGTGAGTTCTTCTGCCGCCGTGAGGTATTTGACCTGAAAAGGTATGCCCTCCTTGGTGGAGAAAAGCCTGAACGAGGCGGAACGGACACGCCCCTTGTCTGGACCTGACTTCCATACAGTCACCCCATCCCAGTGTTCCATCCTTTCCGCCGTGTCATAGGAAGCCCAGCATTCCAGAGCCTGGTTGATGGCTATCAGGGCGAGGGAGTCTCCCTTGACTCCTATTTCTATTTCATCCGCTGCTGCCTGATCCACATCTATGCTCTTGGTTCCGGCAACTACGGTCTGGGCATCGACAGGTTCGAGAGCAATCTTGGTGGCACGGGGTTCCTGATTGAAATTGAGCCCCCAGGTGAAGCGGATTTTCACAGTACGGGGACGGGCTCCACGGTCCAGAACCAACTCGGGCATCTCATATGAAAGCCAGTTCCGGTCTGCCTCGGGAACGGTCACTTTGAAAGGCAGGTTGGCATCCACCTCTATGTCGAACCAACGCTCTTCCAAAGGAGCATAATTGGCCAGCTCAACCTTCTCTTCCTTGGCAACTATCTGATACTCAAAACCTTTCTGAGTGACTTTAATATCCTTTCTCTCCCCGCTTCCGAGCAATTCAAAACGCACGAGTCCCTCACGAGGAGTGAAGGCGAGGGCAGAATCAATACTTACGGTACATTCTGCAGAGCCTTTTCCATTGGCAGGGGAAACGGTAATCCAAGGGTTCTGAGTCTTGGCAACCCAGGCCTCGGGAGAATCAAGTTTGACTTTCACGTCACCTCCGACCGCTTCCGCCTCAATGTCGCTGAAGGGCACATTGAAATCCGGTTCAACAGTCTTGACGCAAGCGCCCGCAAGCAGGAGCGCCGACAGGGCATATATACTGTATCTCTTCATACTCAATCCAATGCTATATACTCACAGTTACGAATTTCCTGAGTCTTGTCATATATGAGATAATATACCTTGTTTGCATAGGCGGCACAGATGTCGCTGGCATCGAAAATAATCTCAGGATTGTCGCTGATGTCGAGGAAGTAAATCAATGTGGAAATGGTGTCGTCTATCTTGCCCAGGTTGTTGGAGCCCAGATAGAGTCCCCTCAGGCCCTTGTGCTTATAAATTCCCGTAGGCCATTCGCTCAGACACCTCTCTCCGGCGGCATCGCGCTGACCCCTCACGCCCAGCACAGTGAGCCCGGCACAATCGAGAATGCCGAAAGGGAACTTGGAGAGACGGTTGTAGGAAATGTCCAGTCCGTAGAAATAAGGCACATTGGTGGCTATAAGTTCATCCGACAGACTTGTCAAGTGGTTATAGGACAGGTCGAGGGATTGTATGTCCACAACTTTTTCACCCTCGAAGCATCCGTCCTCGAATTCCTCCAGCGAACAGCCTCTCATCGCGATATTGGCTATGATGGACTTCGACTTGGCAAGGCAGGCAGGATATTTCTTCAACTCCGCATTGTTGTTCAGGGTGAGGGTGGTGACATTGATTCCCTTGTAGCCGGAATTTTCGTTCTGGAAACGGGAAATGTGGTTGAACGAGAAATCCACGGAACCCATAATGTAGATGGACTCGGAAGAGAAGATGTCAGGGAACTCGGTGAAGAGGTTGTTGCTGACACTGAAAGTCTCGATGTCGTCCATTTTGCAGAAAACGCCCTCATCATTGACAGGGAAGGAAGACAGACGGTTGTTGTTCAGGTAAAGCTGGACAGGTCCGACTTCGTTTCCGAATGCCTCGGTGATGGTGTCGAGGCGGTTGTCAGAAAGGTCAAGAAGGCCGAGTTTCTTCATCTTCGCTATTGCTCCGCCGTCGAGTTTCTGCATATTGCCTATATTCATATAGAGAATCTGGATAGTCTCGGCAGCAGGACTCTTGGAGAGGAGATCGATGACCCTTTCAGGCTCTCCGTCGAGCAACTGAGGATTGTTGCCCATATTCAGGACCTCAAGTTTCTTGAAACGTCCTATGACATCCGGACAACGGAGCATCTTAGGGCAGTTGTAAAGCTCGAGTTCGAGGAGGGATTCCATATTTTCCATAGACGCAGGAAGGTCTGTAAGTTCTCCGTTGGCTATGTACAGGCGCTCCATCTTGGTGAGGTTCCCGATTTCGTCCGGAAGGGAGGTGAGTCCGTTGCAGAGTTTGCCGCTGGTGATGTCCATAGGGGCGATTGCCGCAGCCTTTTCCATCGCAAAAATCTCAGCCTCGGTGTAACGGTCGTAGAGCGCGATTTCAGGTATGCTGATATTGTGCTCCTTTAGGGCTCTGGCCACAGGCTCGGAAAGCTGATGGAGAGGGTGAATCATAGACAGATACTGCTTGTGGCGCTCCAAACGGGCGGCACTTCCCCCGCCGCTCTGCATTGTAGGGTCATACTCGACTATGTTCAGGTCGTTGTGCGAGCCCAGGTAGAGTTCCACAAGTTCGCTCAGCTGACCGATGGCCGGCGAGAGGTCTCCCCTGAAGCCGAAGTCGCTGATATTGATAAGGGCCACGCGGCCGTTGGAATGCAGCTGTACGCCCGGCTGGTCTCCCCAGAGGTCCGGCGATTTGTTGAAATTCCAGTTGGAGCCGTCCGGCCAGTCTTCTCCAAAATAATACCAGTTCTCCCCGTCGAGAGACTCCCAGATTTCCTTGAGGGCGGCATAATCCTTCATATACTCGGCAGACTCGTTCATAGTCACCGGCACTTCCACCTCAGTCGTCTGATTGTCCCGGATTTCAAATACGGTTTCCTTCTGAGGTGAGGCAAGTTCGAGGACATCCCCGTTCTTGTCCTTGAGATTGTAGGTTTCCACCACATAGCTCCCGGCCCTGAGACTCTGCTCGCTGTCACAGCTGAGGCTTGAGGTCATATAGCCGTCCTCCACGTCATCCTTGTCGTAGAAATGGCTGGAGAATTCGGTTTTCAGGTCTTTGAACTCAGTGCGCACACCGGTTGTGGCATTTCTGATTTTCAGGTCCACACTCGCAACTTCATCGAAGGTATATTCCCTGGTCGGAGCAGCCTTGCTGCCGGAAGCGAAATACTTGATGAAACTGAAACGGACCTTGCCTCTTGCCACGACATCGGCTGTGAGGTCGTGGACCGACAGACCTCCTTCCACGACTTCGAAACTGCCTGCCGTTCCGCCCTTGTACACGCCTTCATCCAGTTTATTGTAAACCGTGTAGGCCACCACTTCGTAGGTACCGGTGAGCAGCTTGAGCTTTGCGCTGCGCAAGCCGTATTCGGCAGCCTCGGAATCGGAAGCTGTGAGTTGCAGAGTCTGGCTGATCTGGACATCGCCATACCTGAGCATTACCAACACCTTTGACGCATCCCGGAGATATTCCAGGCCGGATGCCTTGGTGTAGGAGGCATCCTTGTACAGTTTGAACTGCACATAGCCGTAGCCGCTGTCCCTCAGGTCCGGGTTTTCTTCCCGGACACAAGAGGACAATACGACTGCCAGCAATGCAAATATGCTGTACTTTATTATTTTGGAAAAATTCATTTCAAATTGTATCAGTTACTCTACTCGGCTGTGCAGACAAGAACTGCAATAACCTGCCAGGACAACGGGTTGTCAATCCACACAAAAAAGTCGACTTTCCCTGTCTCGCTCATATTAACATACATCTGATTGCCGCCCTGCATCTCGTGGGTCAACCAGTATCCATCGATAGGTCCTCCGGTGACATCGTCAATATTTCCCCAGGAGGCATCACCCTGTGGATTGCCGGGTACGTTGAGTAAAGCCATTGAAGGTTCCCCGGTGTATTTCAATTCGTAAACGAGATCCTCACTTATGCCATTGAATTCGCCCTTGACCGCTGCGAGGTGTTCGCCCGTGCATCTGGACAGTGTGGCATTTTTAACCATATCCGGATATGCGAAACTGAATGGACCGGAACCTATCGTGGTCTCGGGATCATAGGTGAAGATGAAAGCTCCGAAGTTCTTTGTATTCACACCCTTCAATACCACAATCCAGGATGTCTTCTCTGTAATATTCTGGTCCACATAGACATAGAATTCATCTGAGGAATAACCCTCAAGCGACAGACTGCCATCGTTGATTTTGCTGAACTCCATATTGTATATATTGTAGCCGGAAACCGGAACAGAAGATTTGATAATTGTAGTCCTGCCGGAAACGGTTATATCATAAACTTCCGTTACGGTGAAATTGCCGCAAATGCCTTCAAAGTAGTCTCCGGAAGTGATTGGAGTTATCGTACCGTTACCCTGGGTGATGCTGAACATTCCGCCTTCTTCTCCACCGCTGTTTTTGACATACTTGCACTGGATGGCAGCAAGGGCATTGCCTTCGGCATCGTTCAGGACAATGTAGGATTCAGGATCTTCGTTGTCGCTTGGCTGGTATGCGTCCGGGTACATAGAAACGCGGCCTCTTGTGTTGTTCTGAAAGAGATTGACCTCCAGCCAGAAGGTCTCCATAGCACTTGCGCTCAGACGGTTGCAGTCAAAGTCATATATTTCATAAGATGAGACTCCATCCAGGAACTGGAGCACACATTCAGAATATTCGTCGGAGTAGGTAAGAGTATAGACTGAAGAAGTCTGGAACTGGTCCTCCATCCAGCCTGCGCCCGGCTCAAGTGTTGCACAATAAGGCTCACTCATACTGGTGTCAAAACTTACGAAATCCGGTTTTGAGCCATCCTGAACAAGTCTGGTGTCGATTACATACTGTTTGTACTCATCCTTAATGGCATCGCCTTCGGAATTGAGAAGATTGTCCACGGTCAGGGAAGCAAGGGATACAGGCAGCACAATAAGGTCTGCATATCTCTCAGCTCCATCATTAGCATCTACGGTAATCTGAGCGGTGGCCTGCTGCAGATAGCCTTTCTCCTCATCAAACGGAAGTTCAGTATGAACCCAAGATGCGAAGCTGGTCTCATACCATCCCTTTTCAGCATTCCACTCCAAAGCCTTGATTGCAGAGCCCTTAGGACCAAGCACATAGCAGATACCGGGCTGGTCAGCGAAACTTCCGGTAGGCATCAGATGCTGTCCTTCCTTATTGAAATGGAGGGTGGACTGGTTGTCAATTTCCATCCTCTGTCCAAATGCCGGAATAGTCAGCTGATATGGATATGCAGCAGCACCCTCTTCTTCGGAAGCGAGGAATTTGATATCGATTGTGGCACCTGCAGCAAGGGACTCGTCTGTGGTGAGGGTGAGGAAAACTTCCGTTTCTTCCCCGTCAGCATTGGCCTCATTCACACTTGCATTCACAAACTGTGAGTTGGTATTGAGCAGCCACTTGAAATTGGAAACAACCTTAATCGGAAGAGTGTAGTCTGCTTTTCCGACAAATGTGGAAAGTGTCAATGAAGGAACTGAGACTTCACCATACACATAACCGTCACCTGAGGTTTTGTATCCATAGTCATCAATCAATGCCACATATATATCTAACTTGCGGTTGCCGCGCATCTTTGTAAGCAGCGCAATCTCCCTGGACTCGCCGCCCATTTCGAGGACAACTGCACATACACGGTCCACATCGAAATCCTCGTCAACCGAAAAGCCTACAGTCACAGTCTGATGTCCGGCCTTTCCGCTCACGCTTGTTTCCATTATGCCTTCGTCAATGATACCGAAATAATTGCCGGCACCTTCGCCCTGAACTTTCAAAGTCCAATCCTGATTGGCCTCGAACTCGATGTCGGTGCTTTCTCCGGCAGAGAGGGTCTTCACCACCTTGTTCTCAGGAAAAACAGGCTTCAAAGTTTCCTGAGTCTTCAAGCAGGAGGTTGCCAAAATGCAGCCTGCGCCCAAAAGCGCCATCGCTGCTTTCCAGAAATTTGATTTCATAATATCGTAAACATTATTCATTAATATCGCAAGTCATACCTTCACGGCGCAGACGATCCGCCTCTTCGTCGCTCACCCATTCCATCACGGTGTAGAAATGGCCGACACTGCCGATATAGGTATTCAGGTCATAGACATACATCTGAGTCCAGACATAGAGATAGTTGCCGCAGGAACTGAAATAGGACGGGGCATAGGAGCTTGTCCTTATCAATATGCGGTCGTCCCCGTGGGTCATTCCGAAGAAAGAGCCCTCGTCGCTCATCACCTGGTCCTCAGGCACTTCCACCGAAGGAGAGAGAGGGTCGGAGATGTCGAAATCCATTTCTATGTCATAGCCCTTGAGCATCCAGCTTTGGCAAATGATACTGTTGGGCTTGTCCGGATTCAACCTGGACTTCACCAGTCTCTGATAAGAACCGTAAGGGTTGTAGGATTGCAGGAAAGTGGAGGAAAGTACGCACCAGCCTGTGAAATTGTTCACATCGAAAGGGCAGCACTTCTGGAGCAGAACCTTGGTGCTGCGCCCGTAGGCAGGCATTTCCAACTCTTCCGGCATCACCAGTGAAAGAGTAATCTGCGGCGTTTTTGCAGGGTCAAGATTGTCATAGATTCCGTGAACCAGGACATCCGCCCTCACCTCTCCGGCCTTGATGGTCACGGTGTTGGACTTGAGGCTGTATTGCAGTTTCTCTATGGCATCACTTTCCGCATCTATGATTTCAACTCCGAAAGTCCTGTCGTAATTCCTCTTGACCGTGGAAACGACAGGGATGCTGAAATATTCCACATCCTCCTGGACGGGATATATTTTGAGCGTGTCGGCGAACATAACGTATTCGTCGGCTTCGTAGATATTCGTGTTCTTGGAGCAGGAAGCAATCACTGAGGCAAGAACCGCCAATATATATAAGGTCTTTTTCATCATCTGTTGCTCTCGTTAGGTTGAATCTGCGAACCGGGGGCCTCGAGTTCGTTACGAGGGATCGGCCAGACAAACAGAGGGTTGTCTGCGGCCACTTTGAGCGAGCCTCCCTCCTTCACGCAGGAAGTCTGGTCCTTCCTTTCAAAACCCATATGCCAGCGCTTGAGGTCCTGGAGACGGAAACCTTCCATATAGAGTTCCCTGACCCTCTCGGCGGAAATGGTCTCAAGCCAGTTGGACTCGTTGACCGAAAGATTGCCTCCTGTGGTGAAACGGGACTTGCGCAAAGTGGTAAGGTCTGCACTTGCTTTTGCATAACTGCCTTTGCGGCAATATGCCTCGGCACGTATGAGGTACTGCTCTGCCAGACGGAAAAGTTTCGGCATATTGCGGTGGTAGATGTTCAGTTCTATGAGTGCCTCGTTGCCGTAATACTTCACCAGCAGAGGACAGCTCAACTGGTGGCTGTAACCGGTCTGGAGGGTTCTGAAATAAGCCCCGTAGCGCTGGTCACCGCTCTGATAGAGGTCAAGGGCAGGCTGGGACGGCACAAAGTCCGGGTAATAGTAATAATAGTCACGGGTAAAATTGAGGAAAACTGCTCCCTGAGGGGAACCGTAAGAGGTGGAGGTGTAGCCCAGCTTCAGGATAATCTCGTACGATGCGTCCCCGTTCCAGAGATACTGGAGGAAGGTTTCGGTCGAACTGTAGCTGGAATTGCAGTCGGCAAGGGTGAAGATGCTGTCATCTAAAAGCATTGAAGAATGTTCAATGGCGGCATCCCAATCCTGCATATACAGGGCTGTCCTTGCCCAGAGAGCGTGGACTGCGGCATTCTTTGCATAGACAGTGTTCACGGCATTGTCATCAGAATCCAGGAGCTTGTCAGCCTTCTCAAGGTCACTGAGAACCAGGGCGTAGGAATTCTTGAGATTGTCCCTGGTCGCCGGCTTGGCACCGAAATAACTGGTGGCGAGCACCACACCGAGTTCATTTTCCGCTGTGGCGGGGTCATAAGCTTTGCAGAACAGTTTGATGAGTTCGCTGTAAGCAAGCGCCCTGCAGAAATAGGTCTCGCCGGTGAGTGCGTCCAGCTGAAGGATTTGGGTGTCATCGGTGAGCTGTTCCTTCAACTGTCCTACCAGGTCCAGATAGTAGTTACACTGTCCGATTACCGAATATAGTCCGGCGTACACGGCTTCCACTTCTGCATTTCCGGACAGTATATTCCACTGCCAGATGTTTACATAGGTATTGGAGTTGCCCTGGACCGCGTGTACAAGGTCGCACTGGATGTCAGGACAAAGGGTGAGGTAGCCGCTGTAGAGGCTGCCTCCTTTCAAAGTGTTGTAGATACCGTTCACAATCTGCTCCGCATCCGTGACGCTGGTCATTCCTTTGTCGATGGGAATATTGTCTCCCGGAATCTTTTCCAGACAGGAGACAGAGAGCATCAGAGCGGTGCACAGAAGCAGTATCCGGCTGTATATCTTACTCATAGTCATCATCATTTTAGAACATCAGGTCAAGTCCGAAGGTGAACTGTCGGGACATAGGGTATTGGGCAGCGTAAATGTTTGCCACCCCTTCAGGGTCCAGTCCGCTGAAACCGGTCACGGTGAAGAGGTTCTGTCCCTGCACATAAATGCGTACCTTCGGGAAGCTGTAGGATACCATAAGGTTCTTCAGCCTCAGGAAAGACGCATCTTCCAGCAGACGGCTGTCGAATTCCGTGAATACTCCGTGACGCGGGATATCCGTAATGTCGCCCGGCTGTTTCCACCTCTCAAGCAGGCGGCGGGACTGGTTGTAGGTCGCGAACCTTCCGTTGGACTCGTCGAAATAGCGGTCGTTATTGACCATATAGCGGCCTGCCACAAAACTGAACTGGGCACTGACACTCAAGCCCTTCCAGGAGAACACGGTACCGAAACCTCCCTGGAAAGGAGCATTGCAGCTCTTGCCGAGAAGCACCCTGTCGCTGTCTCTGAGCTCATTTGTTATATTGCCGTCCTTATCGTACCAGAGGGCATCTCCATTTGCAGGGTTCACTCCCGCAAAACGGTTCATATAGAACTCGCCCAAAGGATGCCCCACCACGAGTTTGGTGTTGGTGTTGGCATTCTCGTATTCGTCCACTCCGTTGTAGAGTTCGGTAATGCGGTTGAAATTGTAACCGAAATTGGCGTTGAAGTTCCAGCTGAAGTCCCCTATGCGGAGAATGTCAGCCGAGAGGTTCAGTTCCACTCCGGCATTGACCATACCTCCCACATTCTCCCAGCGGTAACCGTAACCGTTTGACTGTGCGTAGGAAAGAGGCACTGCCATAAGCATATCGGTGGTGTACTTGTTGTAGAATTCAAGGTCCACATTCAATCTGTTCCAGAATCCGGCGTGGAAACCGAGGTTGGTGGTCCAGCAGCTCTCCCAGGTCAGGTTTTCGTTGCCGGGCTGCACAGGACGCATAGCACTGTCTCCCACATAGTCTCCGAAGCCTCCGAGAAGTTCGAGGTGTTCATAGTTCGGAATGGAGGAGTTGCCCGCTGTGCCGCTGCTGAAGGAAATCTGGGCATTGGTGAGCCAGTCCCTTGCGGGTGCTGCAAAGTCCTCGTTGCGCAGGTTCCACATAAAGCCCACAGCTCCGAACACACCCCAGCGGTTGTTCTTGCCGAAACGGGAAGAACCGTCAGTCCTTATGGAGCCTTCGAGATAATATTTGTTCGAATAACTGTACTCGCCCCTGCCGAAGAAAGACACACGGGAATAGTCCGAGTCGGCATAACTGCTCCAGGAAGTCACTCTTGTTGCGAACGCCAGATCCGTGAGCAGGTCGTTGGTCTGCCCCTTGCCTGTCACGGAGAATCCCTCCGCGTGGTAGTTTTCACCCTCCTGACCGAGCATAAAGGTGAAATCGTGGAGGTGAGATATATCGAACTTATATGTCAAAGTGTTGGATATCTGCAAATTGAGCGCATCACTTGAGGATCTCGATGCAGTTCCTTCGCCCAGATTCGGAGCATAGCTCGGGAAAGACTGGCCAAAGCCGGTGGTGTGGGAGTAATCGGCTGAGAACTGGGAGCGGAAAGTCAGCCCCGTGTAGAGATCGGCTTCCACAAAACCCATAGCCAGAGCCTTGTACTTCCTGTATTTCATCGGATTGTTGGCAATCCACTCCAGAGGATTCTGCCCCTGTCCCTTCCAACTGCCGTCCGAAATGGAGGCGAGGGAGCCGTCTTCACGATACGGATTCCAGTACGGAAGCATGAACCGGGCTGCTGAAATCGGGGTAACGAGTGTGTAGTTGCCTTCGTCTGCCTGCTGAATGTTCTGATAGTTGAGCATCATATTCACTCCCATCTTGACCTTGGAGCCGAGTCTCTGCTCGAAATTGGTCCTGAAGGAGTAACGCTCGAAACCGGAAGCAGGAGCAATACCGTCCTGGTTGTAATAGGCACCGGAGACGAAATAGTTGGTCTTGTCAGTGGCTCCTGAGACGGAAATCTCATAGTTGTGGAGCAGAGCAAACTTGTTGAATACGGCATCCAGCCAATTCACGTCTGTCTTGGACAGCAGTTCGTAGTTCTGCCCCGCATCCATTCCGGTTTCCTTTTCATATTGAATCCTTTCTGCCGTGTTCATAAGGTCCCAGTTGCCGTAGGCTATGGATGAGACACCGAACTGTGCCTTGAGACTCACGTTTGCCTTCTCCATATTGCGTCCGCGCTTTGTGGTGATGACGATTACACCGTTGGAGGCGCGGGCACCGTAGATGGATGTGGAGGAGGCATCCTTGAGCACGGACATACTCTCTATGTCCGCAGGATTTATGGTATTGAAATCAGATGCCGAGATTGCTACTCCGTCCAATATATACAGAGGTGCAGTGCCGGAGTTGATTGAGTTCGTACCCCTTATGACCATTGTTGCGGAAGCGCTCGGCTCACCGGTGGAGGAAAGTACGCTCAAACCGGCCACCTGACCCTGCAGAGCCTGGTCGAATGCCGGAACAGGAGTATTCTCGAGCTTATCGGCCTTGACTGTTGACACAGAACCGGTTACAGTGCCTTTCTTGCGGACTCCATAGGCTATGACCACCGCATCATCCAGCTTCAGTGTTTCGGTTTCCAATGCCACATCGAGGATACAGGAATCCATATCCGGAACGGTCTTTTCCACGTCAAGAAAGCCGAAACAACTGAAAACCAGTTTGCTTCCGCTGTCGGCTTTAATTTCGTAATGTCCATCGAGGTCGGTTATGACGCCATTGCCGGCGGAGTCGATTACCGCAGCGCCCACAAGGGGCTGCCCATCCTCGGACGAAGTGACTGTACCTGTGATTTTCACGAGATTCTGAGCTTGAACTTGTTCCCAGAAGGAAATCAGCAGAAATACGGTCAGAAAGAACTTCAATCTTCTCATCAAATAAATATTTTATTTACCAAAACAGGTTCCTCTCTCTCTTTGAAATAGGAAAAGGAACCTTAGGTCAAGTCCGCAAAGATACTCTGTTTTGAAATAATAGCAAAATTTTTCTTACTTTCGCATTCTCAAGATGACATTATGAAGGAATACAGGGACGACATAGGACGACGGGTGTTACACATTGAAAGTTTAGCTTTTCTTTACCAGAGGGAGGGCTATAACTGGTTGCAACGGCACTGGTTGAATATCAGGCACAAAATAGCCATCTGCAGGGCGGACATCATTATGGTTCCGGACCCGCAGACGGCGTATGAACTTGAAAAATATTATTTTGTACCCAGGGAAACTATTGTCGTTGAGAGCAAGGCTAAAAACAACGAGTCCGCCTGATCTCTCCTGAAATCAGGCCTTTCACTTCATAAGTTCCTCTATGTCTGAAGAGGCTATCGGGAGACGGGAAGAGCCGAGACGGCGTGCACCTTCAGCAGTCACCAGAACATCGTCTTCGAGGCGTATGCCACCGAAATCCAGATATTCCCGCTCAAGCAGGGAGTAGTTCACACAGCCTCTGTCCAGACCATCCCTCTTCCATTGGGCAATCAGATCAGGAATGAAATAGATGCCCGGTTCATCCGTAACGACATTGCCCGGCACAAGGCGGCGGGCCATCCTCAGGTTGGCAAGTCCGATTCCTCCTTCCCTCTTCTGGTCATCGTCATAACCCACAAGGTTCTCTCCTATGTCCTCCATATCGTGCACGTCGAGACCCATATTGTGGCCCAGGCCGTGAGGCATAAACAATCCCCCGACCCCGTCAAGAGCCATCTGGGCAGGATCTCCGTTCACGATTCCCAGGCTCTTCAGCCCTTCCAGCATCCTTGTGACCGTGGCAATGTGCACCTCCCGGTAGCTTATGCCCGGACGCACCATTGAAAATGCGAACTCATTGCACTGATGCACAATGTCATAAATCTCACGCTGCTTGGTCGTGAACTTGCCGGAACAAGGATAGGTGCGGGTGAAATCCGAGGCATAATGGGTGTTGCTTTCCGCTCCGGCATCCACGAGCAGGAGCCTTCCCGGAGTGATGATCTGGTCGTGGCGGTGGTTGTGCAGGGTCTCGCCGTTCTGGGACAGGATGGTGGTGAAGGAAACTCCCCAGCCCTCGGAAAGGGTTATACCGTCCATACGGCCCACGATGCTCTGCTCAAGCACCCCGGGCACACAGCCTTCCCGGGCTGCGGTGTGCATACGTATGCCCAGATCGCAGCTCTTGTCAATTTCCTCAATCTCACATTCCTGTTTCACCAGACGCATCCCGATCACAGCCCTTGCAAGGGGCTCAGAGGCCACTTTTGAGGCAGGCAACCTGCGGTTGAGTTCCTGAGCATCAATGTTCAGCAAGCTGGAGAGAAGCAGGCAGTTGTAATAGCGCGACTGAGGCAGGAAATGCACCTTGCGTCCCTGTGCAACAGCCTTTTTCACATAGTCCGCAAACCCCGCGTATGGAGCTGAAACCTCCCCGGCAGCCGCACCGGACCGCTCCCCGACTCCGACAGATTCCGCAATCGAGCGCACGGACGGCTGTGGTCCCATCCAGACAATGTCATCGATATCAACATCGTCCGCGAAAATAGTCTCCCCGCCAGTATCGAGGTCCAACACAGCCGCGTAAAAAGGCTGGTCTATACCCCAGAAATACAAGAAGGTACTCTCCTGACGGAACTTGTAATCATTGCCCCTGTAATTTGCAGGAGCATCGGCATTGCCCGGAAAAATCGCTATTCCACCCTGCCCGGACATTCTCCTGAGCAGTTCGGCACGCCTGTTTATATAAATCTCTTTGCTGAACATTTCTTTGTTAAACTAAGCTTTCAAATATCCCTTTTCAATCAGAAGTTGTGCAATCTGAACCGCATTCGTGGCCGCACCCTTACGTATGTTGTCCGCCACGCACCAGAGGTTCAGGCCGTTCTCCACAGACTCGTCCCTGCGGATTCTGCCCACGAAAACTTCATCCTTGCCCGCCGCAAACAGAGGCATAGGATAGACATTGTTCTGAGGGTCATCCTGCACCACTGCACCGGGAAAGGCAGCAATTTCCTTGCGCACGTCCTCAAGCGTAAACGGTTTCTCGAACTCAAGATTTATCGACTCGGAATGTCCGCCGGTCACAGGCACACGCACCGTGGTGGCGGTCACCTTGATGGACGGATCCAGAATCTTGTGGGTCTCGTTCACCATCTTCATTTCCTCCTTGGTGTAGCCGTTGTCCTGGAAAACGTCGATATGAGGGAGGATGTTCATATCTATAGGGCAAGGATAGACAGCAGGATACTCGCCCCACTTGCCGCCTTCACGTTCCGCATTCATCTGATTCAGAGCCTTGTAGCCTGTGCCGGATACGGACTGGTAGGTGGACACCACGATTCTCTTGATCTTATAGCGGTAGTGGAGAGGGGCAATGGCTATGAGCATCTGGATGGTGGAGCAGTTGGGATTGGCGATAATCATATCGCTTTCCTCAAGACAGTCTCCGTTGATTTCCGGAATTACGAGTTTCTTGGTAGGGTCCATTCTCCACTGTGAAGAATTGTCCACCACGCGGCATCCCACCTCTGCAAAACGGGGAGCGAGCTCGGCAGAAACGCTTCCGCCTGCTGAAAACAGCGCAAGGTCCGGACGCTTGGCTATGGCATCCTCCGCTGAAATCACCTCATATTCCTTGCCCTTAAAGACAACTTTTCTGCCCACTGATTTGCCCGATGCAACCGGATAAAGTTCGGTCACCGGAAAATTCCTTTCGGCAAGAACCTGCAACATTCTGGTTCCCACAAGTCCTGTGGCTCCTACTACTGCTACTTTCATATATATAATGTATTAAAATTATCCATTTCAGCCCTTAGTAAGGGCACAATTACGCAAATATATGCAATCCTTATGGAATTTGGCATTTTTTTGACTCTTAAATTTTACCGGAAAAGATTTTTGAACAAAAAAATGAAAAAAAGTTTGGAAATAATAAATATTGCCTTACCTTTGCGGTGTATTAGTTAAGTAACACACTAATAAACGAAAAACAAAACACTCACTATTATGATAACAATCAATAACTTATCCTTCTCTTACGGAGCAAATGCCGTACTGAAGAACATCTCAATGGAACTTCTTCCCGGCAGAATATACGGGTTGCTCGGAGAAAACGGAGTCGGCAAGACCACGCTTCTCACCCTCCTTTGCGGACTCAAGAAGCCTCAGACAGGCAGCATAGACATAGACGGTTTCAAGCCTTTCGACAGAAAGCCCGAACTGCTTTCAGAGATTTACTACCTCAGCGACGAGGTGATGGACATCACTATGAAACCTGCGGATTTCGCCCGCAACTACGGCAAGTTCTGGAACGGTTTCTCAATGGATACCTTCACACGCCTTCTGGAACTTTTTGAGGTTCCCGTGAACAACAGAATGGACAGGATGTCAGCCGGACAGCTCAAGAAAACCCATATTTCCTTCGCCCTCGCCTGCTCCTGCCGCTACATCTTTATGGACGAGCCGACCAATGGGCTGGATATACCTTCAAAGGCGCAGTTCCGCAAGGCTCTGATGCAGTTCACAAGCGATGACTCGACTGTAGTGATTTCCACCCATCAGGTGAAAGACCTTGAAAATGTGATTGACCCGGTGATAATTCTTGACCGTCAGGATGTGCTTCTGAACGCATCTGTCAACGAAATCAACGAAAAGCTCTGGTTCGACTACGGCACAGAAATCAATCCTGATGCCCTCTACAGCGAAGTGGTTCCGGGCGGTTGCATACAGGTGCTGCCTAATCCGGACGGCCGCGACAGCAAGGTGAACATAGAAGCGCTTTTCAATGCCGTCCACAAAAACAAGGACTGGTTCAAAGCAGTCTTCACATCCTCAACCTCAAAATAATACAGACTATGAACAATGTTTTCGACTTCAAAAGGTTCGGCAAGTACTATGTAGCCGACCTCAGGCATACCTTTGATTATTCTGCGCTTTCAATTCTGCTGACTTCCTTTACCGGGGTAATAGCCTATCTGTTCTTCGGAGTTATGAAACTGATTGTCAGCGGAGAATGGATGTCCTACGGCTCAATCGGCAGAAGTATCACTTTTGTGATTGCCTTTTACATTATTGTTTTCACGGTGCCTGCGAAATGCTATGGATTCTTCACCGACAAGCGCAGCGGTTCATTCTTCACTCTCATTCCGGCATCTTCACTTGAGAAGACCATCTCAATGATTATCAATGTATGCATCCTTGCTCCGCTCGCCTACACGGTCATATCCCTTGCCGCAGACTCCCTGATCTGCTTCCTGGACCCTATGGCCGGCAACAGCATAATTCAAACGGTGACCTCGGCTTCCGGTGAACTCTACGATATACTCTCGACTGTGAACAACGAGGCCAACTTTAAGGTTCTTACAACCGGAGAATTGGTGTCGGGGTATATGCTCAACATCATCAACTGGATACTCATCTTTCTGGTAGGCTCGCTCTATTTCAAGAAGAACAAGGTCGGGAAAACATTTCTGGTGGTAATACTCGTTTCGATGGTAATCGGAAGTCTGAGCACCTGGATTTTCCTTCCTTTTCCTTTTACACATACAGACGTGATTGAACTCAACAATGCGGAAAATGTGCGACACGCAATGGATATATTCAAGGGAAGTACATTCACTGTGTCCATACTCGAGGCTGCGGGATTGATGATTTGGACCTATATCAGAGTCAGAACAGTAAAATACTAATTATGGAATTCAATTCAAACAAATCGATATATCTGCAGATTGCGGAATCGATCTGCGAGAAAATACTCTCCGGGGAAAAGGCTGAGGAAGACAGAATCCCTTCAGTGAGGGAGTGCGGTGCCGAACTGGGTGTGAATCCGAATACGGTTATGCGCAGCTACGAGAAACTCACCGCCGAGGGCATCATCTACAACAAGAGAGGACTAGGCTATTATGTGTCGACGGGAGCAAGGGACAAGGTCCTCGAAACTCTCAGAAAAGAATTCCTGGACAACGAATGGCCGGCAGTCAGACGACGGATCAAACTGCTCGGGCTCTCTCCGGACGAACTCTTCGAGTAAGCATACGGCTATCAGGGCAATTAAACTTATATACTACCATTTACAGCAGCGAGCTGAAGTTCTCACTTCAGCCCGCTATCCGTTAATTTATACTTCGAGTATGTTACTTCGTGTATTGCTCCAGAAGTGCATCGAAATTCCGGTCCACATAGGCGACAACCGCTTCGTCGGCATTGTCCTTGGCTATGTCCTGAACCGTCAGCACTATGCTCTTGGCACGGTCGAACTCTTTCTCGGCATAATCGTAGAACTCAAAGAAGAACTGGACTGACTGGAACATCTTGTCCAGAAAACGGACTGCCAGGTCAGAAGCTTTCTCAGGCTCGTCAAGCATATAGTACAGATCTATCATATCCATAACCATAAGCTCATTTGAGAAGCCCAGATAGGACATATCCAGAGGATAATTCCCCTCCGGAACCGCCTCCTGACACTTGTCCAGCAGTTCCACAGCCCTCTCCGGCCATCCTGCCTTAATCATTTCCTTGGCTGCATTGACGAAAATGCCCCTTTGGGAAAGCACTCCACAGAAAGTGTAGAGGTGCTGATTGTCGGCATAATAGTCCGGATAGCTCAAGGCATCCCAGGTATAGACCTCCGTCATAAGATGGTAGAGCCTGTCCGGGTCGCTGAATCCCACCTCGGATGTCCTCTGACGGTTGCTTATAGGCACGAACTTGTAGGAGAATCCGTCATATTCCAGATATTCCTTGATGCCCATATTCAGGTCCCCGCCCATATTCAGCATATGCAAAGGTCTGTCCCATTTGTAGTTGGAAAGGAAATCCAGCATAAAGAGTTCCGGCTTGGAAATATAGTTCTTGCCTTCGGAAATGGTGAAGACTATGCTGTCCGGAATCTGGTCAATGTATTTTTCATCGAGTATGCCGTATTTGATGACATTTTCCTTGTTCACCGGAATGGAGAACTTGCGCGAGCAGATATAGTTGACACCCTTGCCGGACTGGAGCTGAAGCTTTGCGCGAGGCTCCTTGAACACCCTCATGACATCCTTCAGAGATAGAACGGAATTCCTTGAGTCATAAATATATACAAATTCATTAGTGCCGTAGAGATACTGCCTTGGCCCGACGGTCAAATCCAGAGGTGCCGATTCGTTGCAGGCCCATTTCATCTGGTCTATGTGCCAGTCGGTGCCGAGCAGGGAGGTATTGCAGATACGCACGTCGGTGCGGCAGTTCTCCACCTCCTGGGCATACCACAGGGGGAAGGTGTCGTTGTCGCCGTGGGTCACCAGAATACCGTTGGGCCCTACCGAATTGAGGTAGTTGCGTGCCATCTCGACGGCGGTCTTGCGCCCCGAGCGGTCGTGGTCGTCCCAGTTCTGTGCGGCCATAAGGACGGGCACGCCGAGGCAGAGAAGGCAGAGGACGGCGTTCAGCGCTGTCGAGCTCTTCTCGCTCTTTATCCTGCGTCCTATCCAAGCGCACAAGGCGGTCAGGCCCAGACCTATCCACGCGCTGAAGAAGTAGAAGGAACCGGCGTAGGCATAATCCCTTTCACGTACCTGGTAGGGAGGCTGGTTGAGGTAAATCACGATGGCGATGCCCGTCATAAAGAACATCAGGAAGTTGAGCCATACTCCCCTCTTGTCGCGGTCAAACTGGAAGAAGAGCCCGAGCAGGCCGAGCAGCAGGGGCAGGAAAAAGTAGTGGTTCTTGCCCTTGTCCTCCTTCAGCGGGGCGGGAGCATTGCTCTGGTC